>DASXEJ010000360.1 GCA_036490175.1 Pirellulales bacterium
CCTGGCTGGCACGCTACCGTCGACACAGCCGCGACTATGAACACAACACGGAAACCAGTGAAGCGATGATTCTCATTTCCATGATCGCCCTGATGTCACGCCGCCTCGCTCACAAAAAGTGACTTTGAAGACTTGTTCTAAGACTGGCCTTCATCCTCGGTGGATCGGCAACTCGACGATCATGGCCGTGCCCCCTCCGTCGACATCTTCGACGCGAATTGTGCCCCCGTGGTCGGTGATGATGCCATACGTCAGGCTCAGACCCAGCCCGGTTCCACCGTCATCTTGTCGCGTCGTGAAGAACGGGTCGAAAATATGACCGCGGTCTTCGCTGCGAATCCCGCGACCATTGTCGGACACAATGGCGCGCACGGCGTCAGGCGTTGTCTCGGTGATGATCGTAATTTGGGGAGCCTTGTCGAGGGCCGCCTCGAGGCCATTGCAGATCAGGTTGACGAATACCTGTTCGAGCTCGACCCGATTGAGCAACACTTGTGGTAGATCGGCGGCCAAGGTCGCATTTATGATCGCGCCGCGCTTGGTCGCCGAGGCGCGCGTCAAGGACAGTGCGTCGTTGACCACGACGTTGAGGTTGTCGGGACTACGTTGGGCCGGTTCGTGCCGGGCAAACCGCAGAACTCCCTTGACGATCTGGCCGCACCGTTTTGCGTTATCGACGATGTCGTGCAAAACCGGAACCGCATTGCCCGCGTCGTCTGGAGGTAACGAGACGAGCAACTGTTCGGCTGAGAGCAAGATCATGCCCACGGGGTTGTTGATCTCATGGGCGATCCCCGCGGCCAGCGTTCCGACAGACGCCAATCGCTCGGAATGCCGGAGCTGTTCCTGCGATGTTTTCAATTGACGGGTGCGCTCGGCGACCAGGTCCTCAAGCCGTTCGCGGTTTTGTGTCTCGGTCTGAACCAGCCGCCGCAATAAGCTCGTGCGGGCTGCCTGGACAACCGCGGCGATCGCTGTGGCCCACATCAGAAAGAATCCATAGTGCAGCCATTCCCCGCTGGGATGGGTCATGGCACACCATAGCCAGCCGCCCCAGATGACCGAGTAGACCAAGGCCGACGCAACGACCGACAGACAGACCAACCCCGTGGCGACGATCACTAACGCCAGGTTGGTGGAGTCCCAGCCCGCCCCGGTGCGGAAGAGTTGCATCAAGCTGTCGACAGTAGCCACGATCGCGACGGCGACCAACGTCGTGTGAACCCACCGGCCGCGCAGGTCGCAGCGCATCGTTACGACGAGCAGCGCGAACGTTATGAATGCCGACGCAAATTCGCCTAGCACCAGGGTATCGTTGAGCGTGCCGACGACGTAAAGACGAAAGCAGCCGGCGAAGAGGTAGAGCACGACCAGGACGATCGTCAGCGGAATGAGACTGTCGCGTGCCGCCGCGTTAAGCGCCGCACGCATCGGCCGGCCCGTAACCGGCGATGACGATCGAAGTACGTCCATTTATGCTATTCGCAGTGCCTAACAGGACAAGGTCGCGGTTCCCGCTGGCGCCGCGTACGCCCTGCTAAGGCACATCACAAGTCAAGGAGTTTAGGTGTTCGCAGTTCCGCGATCAGAACTGGACTGCCGGGTTTGCGTACTGTGGCAGAATCCGATCGCTGCCCCAAGATACAGGCAAAGGCTGAAAAATGCAGCATGGGGTAAAGGCTGACCAGGATCAGGTCGGGCGCTTTGTCAACGCCTCAATTTCGGGTTGGGTGCCATGGCCACGCTCGTCGTGGCCCTGCCGAAGCATCCATAGAGTACGTACTTACAGAAGGAGCATGCTCACGCAAGCGCGAGCATGGCACCCGAACATTTGGATTTAACACAGCACTAGCGACAAACGGCCAAATCCAGGAGCCATCGTTGAGCGTATCGCGGCTCTCGAAATGCGCACAGGCGCCGGGCTTGCGACAAACGTGCATTCGGTTGCCCACAGCACACCGTAGTTGCGTTGTCCGCCGGTAGTATCGAGAATACTTATTCTGGCCCATTCAGTCCGGGCACGGCCATGTTCTCCTGGATGTTTGCGTGGTTGACGGACAAGGCCGCATTGATCGCGGTACAGCGAAACGTGATGCGCCCAGAGGACCGACGAGACGATCATGTATAGACTCGCCTTTCGCTCAGTATTTGTACTAACGGCAGTTGTCGTCGGAGGATTCTGCGCGCACGTTCCGCCTGCGCATGCGCAGGTGGCAGCAAAAGATACTGCGGCGGGCGATCAAAAAGCTCCGACCGTCATCGATACCGCGGGATTTCGCGATGGCGCGCACCATTGGCGCAACATTCGAGATACCAGCCGTATGATTCAGGCCGTGCCGGATCAACCGGCTTATCGACCGGAGCAAATCGACGAAATCGTCGCGAATATTTTGCTCTTTCAGCGCGACAATGGCGGTTGGCCGAAGGATTACGACATGCTGGCCATCCTCACGCCCGACCAGGCCGAGGTGGTTGGCTCGACGCACGATCGCGACGACACGTCGTTCGACAACCACAATATCCATTCACAGGTCGAGTACCTTGCACAGGCGTATGCAGCATGTGGCAAGCGTGAATGGCGCGCCGCGTGCCTGCGCGGCCTGGACTTTATGCTCGCGTCGCAGCTTTCCTGCGGCGGTTTCCCGCAGCGCTATCCCAAGCCAACAGGGTATTCGGCCCACATCACGTTCAACGACGGCGTGATGATCGGGATTCTCAACGTCCTGCAAGATGCCAGCGAAGGATTGCCTGCCTGGAGCGACCTTGATCAGTCGCGTAGGCAACGATCGCAGGAGGCGGTCGAGCGCGGTATCGAGTGCATTCTGAAATGCCAGATCGTGGTCGATGGGCAGCGGACTGGCTGGTGCCAGCAACACGACGCTGAAACCTTGGCGGCCGCCAGTGCGCGGACATTTGAACTGGCCTCGATCTGCCCGCAAGAGACGACGGAAATTGCACGTTTCTTGATGCGCGCCGAAACGCCAGGCGACGACGTCGAGCAGGCCGTGACCGATGCCGTAAAGTGGCTCGATAAAGTGCGCCTCGTCGAAACCCGCGTGGAGAAAGTAAAAGCCCCGGTCGAAAACTTCTTGCGTCATGACGCGGACTTCGACGTTGTCGTCAGGCACGATCCGACCGCGCCGCCCATCTGGGCCCGGCATTACGAAATCGGCACCGATCGACCCGTGTTCGCAGGCCGCGATGCTGTGAAACGGTACGCGCTTGCCGAGATCGAGCGCGAGCGACGCACAGGCACCCCTTGGTACGGCGGATGGCCCAGAGCCTTGCTCGCCAAGGAGTATCCTCGCTGGCGCGAAAAGCGCGGCGCCGGGCCGCAAGCGAATGCGCCACAGTAACCGCCAAAAGACGCCTGTCCCCGGCCAAGAACGACACTCTCTAAAGCACATGGCAAGCGGTCTTCGCCAATGGCAGGCCGACGGTCCCCCTTTTTTAGGCGCGACCGGCGATAATCTTTTGCTACAATGCCACGCACCCGCCCTAGCCGCCTGCGATCTTTCCTACCTGACCCAGTGAGCGCGACAATGCATCGCCAAGGATGCCAACGCGACGACCATCCACGCATTGGGCGGCGCGACTTGCTCCAGGTCGGCGGGATGAGTCTCTTTGGAATGGGACTGGCGGATCTCGCTCGGCTCGAGTCGCAGGCCGCTGATTCGTCCGGTACGGCGCGCGGGCCCGCCAAATCGGTCGTGTTTATTTTTCAGTCGGGTGGCCCGTCGCAACACGAAACATTCGATCCTAAGCCGGCTGCACCCGAAGGTATTCGCGGCGAATACGGTACGACGCAGACCAGCTTACCGGGCATCAACTTTTGCGAATATCTGCCGAAGTTAGCTGCGCGGGCGCATCGCTTCTCGTTGGTGCGCACGATGCACCATCCGGCAGATCGGCAATTCCGTAACGAGCACAGCAGTTGCCATTACCTGTTGCACACCGGTTCGGTTGATATGCCGGTCGGCGACACGAACGCCACGATCGCTGGTCCTCGCGCCGGGCGGATGGCATGGCCGTCGATCGGTTCCATGATCGCTTATGCCGCGCCGGCGGATGTGGGCGTGGGCTTGCCAAGCGTCGTCGAAATACCGCGCGCGTACAACATTAGTTACCCCGGGCGCGATCCGGGCTTGCTCGGTCCGCGCTACGGTCGCTGGGGTGTCGATCTCGCACCGAAATGCAACTCTAAAGACGCGGCCGGATCGTGTCCGAATTGCTTCAGTCATGACGACCCCAACGATCCTGCCAGGGCGCCTGGCCCAGGTCCGAACGCCTGGTGGGATAACAGCAGTTGTCGTAATCCTGATTTCCACCTGCCTGATCTTGGTGGCGATACGGGAATCTCGGTTCCGCAACTTTCGAATCGCTTTGAGTTGCTACAGCAGCTGGAGGGGTTGCGCCGCGCTGCCGCCGAAGCGATGTCGCACGATACCTGCCGCGCCTACGATGCGCAGCGCGACCAGGCCCTGCAATTGGTGCTCACCTCGCGCCCCGGCAAGCAAAATCCTTTTGACCTGACGCACGAACCTGACGCCATCCGCGACCTGTACGGCCGCGAAGAATGGGGGCAGGCGTTTTTGGTCGCCCGCCGTTTGGTGGAAGCCGGAGTGCGCATGGTGCAGGTCAATCTGCGCGGTTGGGATACGCATCAAAACGCCTTTCGTGATTTGAAAGGCAGGCTGCTCCCTTCGATCGATCATTGCTTGAGCGGATTTCTCGACGATCTCGAACAGCGCGGTCTGCTTTCCGAAACTCTCGTGGTGATGTGTGGCGAGATGGGACGCACGCCGCGCATCTCGCCCATTGCGGTCGGGGGAAAAAACGCGTCGGGCGAGATATTTACCGCTGGCCGACACCACTGGGGAGATGTCTTTCCCTGTTTCTTTGCGGGCGGCGGCATCGCGCCAGGCCGCGTGATCGGCGCAAGCGACCGGCAAGGTGGATCGCCCGTATCCGAAGCGTACACGCCCGCCGATCTCGCCGCCACGATCTTCCAGCAACTGGGGGTCGGGCCGGACCGCGAGTTCAACGACACGACCGGTCGGCCCTATCAAATCTATCGCGGTCGACCGATCCAGGCCTTGCTGTAACGAACAGCGCGACTTCTAAGGGCAAGCCGAACTTCTGGCAAGAAGTTGCTAGCGGTGCGACGTGCCTTTGAGGATCGGCCGGGCTTTCCAATTCGCATCGGGGCCGAAGCGATAGTTCGGTGAAGCATGGCCCGCCTGTGCGTCGCCGTAAAGCTCGCGCACGGCGAGCGTCTCGAGCGCCGGACCGGCGCCGGCGGCCAGCAGCACAAACGCGACCGAGCCCCACAAAAGTCCGCGCAAGTTGACTTCAATCAGGCCCGCCTCGGCCTGTGTCTCGCGCGGCATGATCAGAATCATGATCGTGCAGATCACGGCGTTGACCAGCACTGTGCCCTCGGTCATCAGCCGTTGATCGGTGAAACCGGTGAGCGACTTGGCGAAATTCGCCAGCACGAAAGACCAGATGATCAGGAAATACAACATCTGCCCACGCCCCAACCAGCTGGTGGGCACAATGGCCAGCGGGCGCCACAGATGCACAACGATCAGCAACACGAATCCAAAGGTCGCGATGGCGAAGAACAGATTGAACCAGCCGGTGGCCGACAGTTCGATGCTATCGAAAAAAGGAGACTGCATCAGCTGCGGCACCGAGCGGAAACCGCTGTGCTCGGTGGTCCAATCGGCCACGTTCTTGACCGTGTTCTCGTAGAGTAGCCACGGTACGACAAACAGCAGGGCGGTCACTTCGGTCCAGCGCCGCCGCGGAGCGCTGTTGTCGCACGGAGCGATGCGCGTCGCCAACAGACCGAGTGCCACGGCGATGCCAATTCCATTCACAAAGCCGTACGATTGCTCGAGAAAACTATGCCAATTGGCATGCTGCCAATGTTGCCAATAGGCGACGGTCTCGGGATTGCGCACCAGGTTTGGATTACCCGGCGCGACCATGGCCAGCTTCAATAGCGCAATTCCGGAAAAGCCCAGGCCGCCGATGGCTCCGGAAACGAGCGTGGCCACGATCACCGCGGTAAGCCGTTCGCGTGCGCACCACACCAGCGCGCCGACAACAACGCCCAGGATACCGGCCCAGTCGTCGCCGCGCGGCGGGGTCATGCGCACGGCAAACATCACCGGCAAAAGTATGAACCCGGCCAGCCAGCCGACTCCCATGTAGAGAAACAACCGCGACCCGTAAGCAAATCGCCCCCAGCGTGCAAAATAAATGGCCACTCCCACGGCCAGCCCCACGGCCCAGCCAAGATGCGCACTGACCACGGGCAAAAAATTGGGCCAGTTGGTGACCAGTTTCTCGACGGGAAAGAGCGAAGCGTCTCCCTGGGGCCTTACCAGCAGATTCCATAGAGTGTCGCCCAGACCGGCCGAATTCAGCAGCCATTGCACGCCCGCCCCCAACGCCGCGCCGATAGCGCCGAGCAATCCCAATTCCCAGAACCGGCCGAAGCGACGTTGGCAAAGATCGAACAACAACATCGATAGCACCACGACAACGGCCTGCAAGTAATCGCTGTCGAGCCAATACAGCGGGCTGTCCTGCCGCTTCATCGCCCCTTCGACTTGCATCTTGTCGTTGACGATCGGGATGATGAAATCCGCCAGTCCCATCGCGCCCAACACGACGAGCATGGGAACAAACATTTCAGTCAGCCGGCGCCGGTCGAGCACGGCAGGTAGCGCCGTACCCGCGCCCCCTAGCGATCCCCACAGGAACCCAATGACATACAGCCCGGCGAATCCATAAAGTTGCGATGGCAAGTGCCCGGAGTGCGTATAGCCGATCACCTGCATGTAGCTGATCGATCCGCCGAAAGCCCAGCCGAAGGCACCGAAGAAGGCGAAGTACAGTACCCGTTCGCGCCAGTCGGCCCGTCCTGAAAGCAGGCACACGGCGATCGCGGCCACGGCGCCGGGAAACATGGCACCAGTCTCGTGTCCGTAGTTGCCGCGGATTCCCCAGCCGACGGACAGCGACAAAGCCACGAGCAGTATGCCTAATGGCGACAGAATCAACGAGCGCGGGGCAGGGGGCATGCGCGATCTTTCTCAGCAGTATGCTGACGAGGGCAGGGGGGGAGGCCGGCAGCCGCGAGGTCGTATGCGGGTGTTGGCAGACATCGGCCGTTGGCGACAGGATACCGGCTGGCCGAGAGAGGGTGAAGAGACCGAATTGAGACAAGCGCGCTACGGATCGACGGGCGCGGCATGCTCCGGCGTCGCCTCGGGCTCTGGCCCGAGCCGAGCCGGTCCGCCCAGTCCTTCCGTGTTTTGTGGTGTGGCGCTGGGTTCGTTGTCTGGGGGCGCAATCGGAGAGGCTTCAGATGTGGGGTCTTGCTGTGGAACGGATTCATCGTTCGGCTGCGCGTGCGTCGGCAAAATTTCGATGGGCATACCCCAACCCGATGCGCGCGTGATGAGCGTCGATTCAGGAGGGCCGAGAGGTTGTCCGAAATGCGTATGAATCTGTTCGCCCGCGTATATGTTTGCTTTGCGATCGATCAGATCGGGACCGCGTCCCCACAGAAACGGCTTGTTGGCGGGAATCGTCGTGATCATGGGATATCTCCAGGTGAAGCTTTCTGTCACGCCAATCGGGAAGTAAACGAAGTCCTTGCCCGAGTAGGGGTCGACCGGCAACACGTCCAGGTATTTGCCGACTAGCTCCTGGAGCGAATCCGGCAACTCGCCATATTCAATCTGCCAGGCCGACAATGCCAGACAGATCCTCGTCGCGTGGCATTGCGTCAAGCATTTAACCCAGCTTTGCACTGGTGCCTGGGCAGGCATTGCAGCCAGGGGTGCCAGCCAAGGTGTCGTCCGCAATGCGTTGCTATATACATCTGGCATGCCCCACAACAGTAATTGGGACGTCGGCGTACGCTGTCCGATCGCCGCGAGAATTAAATTTACAACGTTCATGTCTGCCGATGTCACATAGTTCAATCCGCGCCGGGCGCGCGTGAATTCCCACGGCATCGCCATAGACAGCGAGATCAACCTATCATGGATTTCTCCGAAGTGCCGATACTCGAGCGACACGCCGGCGAGCGTGTTGGGATCGAGGGCAAGGAGCTTTTCAGTTGAGACATAGCGGGCTTGAATGGGATCGCTGATCGCGGGAGCGGTGTGTTGCCACTTTTCGAGCGCTATCAGGGCTTTGCGTAAAAGTTCGGTGGTTTGGCCCGGCCGGGTTGCCCACCAT
>DASXEJ010000361.1 GCA_036490175.1 Pirellulales bacterium
TCGGAAACGACGTGACAAGCCGTCGTCCCGGCAGCATAATCTCGGTTGACACGACCGCATCTCCTGCCCGAAGCCACCAGCCTCGCCCCGTATTTTCTCTCCTACCCACATACCGTCGCGATGTACTCGTAGCGACACGCTGTCTGCTATTTATCGCAATCCGGCACGTTCCTGGAACTCGCTGACTGGCGTTTACACTAGAGACGCGAGTTGGAAACGCGCCTTAAGACAGAGGCAAGCCATGCTGAGACAAACACGCCGCGTAGGATTTATGGCAACGCTGAGCGCGCTATTGGTCGTACTGGGCAGCACCGCGACCTTTTCCCAAGCCACACTCGTGCGCGACGGAAAGGTGCGGGCTGTCGTGGTGACTGCCGCCAAGCCATCTCAGGTGGCCGCCTACGCGGTCGAAGAGTTGGTCAATCACGTCAGGCAGGCCACGGGGCAGCAATTGCCCGTGGCAGTCGAAACCGACATCCCCACAGGTTTCGACAGCCGGGTTTTCGTCGGTGTCTGCGCTGCGGCTCAAAAACAAGGAATCGATGCCGACCAGCTTGCCATCGAAGAGTACGTGATTCGCACCGTGGGCAACGATCTGTACGTCGTCGGAAAGGAATTGTTTCCCGAGCAATATCACGGCACGCGTCCGCTTTATTCAGAGCCGTGGAATCCGCTGAGCATGGAATGCGTACATAGCGGCACGCTGCTCGGCGTTTACGAGCTGCTCGAAGGCGATCTCGGCGTGCGCTGGCTCTGGCCGGGCGATCTTGGCACCTATGTACCGCGGCGGGACACGGTCGTAATTCCTGCTTCCGAAAAAACCGTCAAGCCCCGGTTGCTCTATCGGAATCTAGGCGGATGGGACTTGCCGCAAATATTCCTTACTGGTTCCTACTTTGGCAGAAAGGTTGCACGCAACTATCGCGTCGGTGGAATGTCCGAGGAGTTCGTCAGCAAGCTTGTGTTTCCCACTGAGGAGGCAGGCTACAGCTATGGCAAGGCGGTGGAAACCTACAACCGCCGGCATCGCCGAGTGACCCAAATCGAGAATCCGCGCTGTCTCTTGGGGTCGCACGTGATCGCGGGCGTGACAGATTGGTGGGAAACGTACGGCAAAGAGCATCCTGAATGGTTTGCCATGCGCGACGACGGGCAACGTGGGCTGAAAACGCTTCGCGCCGGTGCCTGGACGCCACTCTGCGTCTCGAACCCCCAACTCCACCATTGCATTGTGGAGCAAGCCTGGGATGGCAGCGGCATTTTGACCTTGGGCGAAGCCGATGCCGCCGGCGAAAGTATGTGCCATTGTCCGCAATGCCTGGCCTGGGACGGTCCGCAACAGACCGGCTTCCCCGAGGATTTCCGTCTGTTGAAGTATACGCCGCGCGCCATGGGCGATCGCTACGCTCGCTATTGGAAAACAGTCTACGATCTGGCCGTCAAGCGCAACCCTGATGTCAAAGTTGGCGTCTACATGTATCACAACACGCTGCCTGGACCGGTCACCGACGTCAAGTTGGGTAAGAATGTCTTCGGCGAGTTCGTGATCTACGGCTCTCGGGACGGGTGGTATCCCATGAGCACGGAGGAAGACCAGTGGTATCGCGATCAGTGGCTGGCCTGGGAAAAGACGGGGATGTCGCTCGTTTACGGTCCCAACTATTTGCTGAACAGCTATGCAACGCCCAATGTCACCACACGTCAGTCCGGAGAATTCTTCAGATTCGCCGCTCAGCACGGTTTGGTGGGTACAAGTTTCCGCAGCTATACGTTCAGTTGGGCGGCCCATGGTCCGATGGCTTATATGCACCATCGTTTGCTGTGGAGTCCGGAGCTGGATATTGAGTCGATCAGGCAGGAATATTTTTCCGCTTTTGGACCTGCCGCCGCGAATATCGAACGTTACTTCGATTATTGGGAGAATTACGCCAGTACGCGCCCACCGGTGCGAGATATCAGCAACGACCCCAGGGGCGCTTTGGAACGGCTGAAAAGAATCCGTGGGCATTACCTGGCCTATCCCCCTGCCGTCTATGCTCCTGCCGAAGCAATCCTGGTCGAAGCGCTCGCCGCCGCACGCCAAGATCCGCTCCCCGAGTTTGCCCAGCGCGTCGAGTTCTTGCAGGCTGGGCTGAAACACGCTCTGTTATCCACGCGCCTCCAGGAGTTTCTCGACTTCGAGAGTCCCTCGGCAGAACGCGGTTCGGCTCCGACGGATCCTGCGAAACTCAAGCAGGCTCGCCAGGCAATGCAGGACGTGATTGCGTTCCGCCGTGATCCTCGGAATCAGTTTGTTTCCGACTACATCAGTAATGCGTCGGTGGAAAAGAACCAGATCATCAACATCGAGACTCTGTACCAGGGCGAGCCTGGAGCCGAAGAGTCTTTATTCAAAGACGATGCCAATTAGGAAAAGGCTAACCGAACGGGACATTCTCGGGGGCGCAGCATGAGTCAGCCATCGATCCGCGACGCTCTGGCGGGCGATCTTCCTGCGATCAGCGCGATTTACAACTATTACGTGCTGCATTCGACGTGTACGTATCAGCTCGAGCCCGAGTCGCTGGCTGATCGTCAAGCTTGGTTCGATGTGCATTCGCCGGACAAGTATCCTGTCATCGTCGCCGAAACGAACGGCCAGGTCGTTGGCTGGGGTTCGCTCTCAAAGTTTCACGCGCGTGCGGGCTACGCCCCCACCGTAGAGGCATCCGTGTATA
The DNA here is from genome assembly GCA_036490175.1 of Pirellulales bacterium. Taxonomy (NCBI): domain Bacteria; kingdom Pseudomonadati; phylum Planctomycetota; class Planctomycetia; order Pirellulales; species Pirellulales bacterium. Next base: position 2,718 of record DASXEJ010000361.1, read on the forward strand.
TCGCTCACGACTTTCATCGCCGCGGCGTGGGACGGACGATTTTACAAGCGCTTGTTGATCGGGCGAGGTCCGCGCAATTCCACACCGTTATTGGCGGGGCGAGTGCCGATCAATCGGCCAGTCTCGCGCTGCAAGAACGCCTTGGGTTTGTTCGCGTCGGCCATTTGAAAGAAGTGGGCGACAAGTTCGGCAAGCGGCTGGACGTCGTCTACATGCAACTCATGTTGTAGGCGCACAGCCATCACACGCGGCGGCTATTCCTTCGCCTCGTGATAGTCTTGCTCGGTGTTGACGTCCCAGATGTTCGCCTTGTCGGTCCGGCCGGCCAGGATGTTGTCTACCGCCATGATGGCGGTCAGCATCGAGTGGTCTTGATTATTGTACTTATGCATGCCGTTGCGCCCGACGAGAAACAGGTTCGCAAAACGGTCAAGGTACTGCCGTATCTCGTCGAAGCGTTCGTACGTGCCGAAATAGGCCGGATAAGTTTTGGGCATGCGGATCACGGTCGAATCGACGACATCCGCGCGATCAATAATCCCGATTCGCGACAACTCTTCGCTCGCCAGCGCCACGATCTCGGCGTCCGACATCTGCCAGAGCGCGTCGGACTCATAACAGAAATATTCCAGTCCCATCCAGATCTTGGACGGGTCGGCCACCATGTACGGACTCCAATTGTTGAAAATCTGCAATCGGCCCAACTGCACGTCCGGCTCCTGGATATAGATCCAGTTGTCCGTGATCGGTCGGGTGCCGTCGCGAAAGCGCTCGGACACGGCCAGCTTATTCACGAGCAGCCCGACGGTGATGAAATCGCGATAAATCAGCCCGCTGCCGACTTCGCGCACATTCCCAGGCACGCCCGCCGGCAACGCCTCGATCAATTCCTGAACCGGCATGGTGGAGAAAAAGAATTCACCCGCGTAACGCGACACCTGGCCCGTTTGCAAGTCGACCGCGCTCACGGCCACGACCCGGTCTTCGACGATATGGACATGCGTGACTTTCTTGTGGGCGATGATTTCGCCTCCGCGACGCACAATGTCGTCGGCCACTGTTTCCCACATCTGGCCCGGGCCGAATTTGGGATAGAGAAACTGCTCGATCAGCGAGGTCTCGGTCCCCTTTTGCAACACATCCTGATCTTTGCCACGCAGCAGCCCCTTTAGAAAATGCGTCATGGCTCGGGTGATCGACAGCCCCTTGATGCGCTGCGCGCCCCATTCGGCGCTAATCTTCGAGCAGCTTTCACCCCACACTTTTTCTGTGTAGGACTTGAAGAAAGTGAGATACAACTCGCGGCCGAAGCGGCTAATGAAGAATTCTTCGAGGCTCTTAGGCTGCTTGTTGGCGAATAGCGTGGCCTTGACGTAGCTCGTGCCGATCTTGACCATCCGCAGCACGCCGAGCTTAGCAACCGTGTCGGCGCTAAACTGGATTGGATAGTCGAAAAACTTCCGCAGGAAATAGATGCGGCTTTTCCGCGAGCGCAGCAGCATCACGCGATCGGTCGTCTGTGGATCGGGCCCCGCGTCAGGCCGCTCAACGTCGCGCGATTTGCCCTGGTAGGCGATCGTCGCCGCACCGGCGGCGCCGTGTTCGATCGGCATCCTCGCCAACCACCACTGCATGACGCGGTCGGACTTGGAAAAAAATCGGTGGCCGCCGATATCGATGCGGTTTCCTTTGTAGTTTACCGTGCGCGATAGTCCGCCGATCGCGTCGCTCATCTCCAGAACGACGGGGCGGATGTCCGATCGGTCCAGCAACTCGGCGGCGGCAGTCAGGCCGGCGGGCCCTGCGCCGATAATAATCGCGGTTCTGGTGCTCACAAGCTGGTCCCGATCAACTTCCGCCGCACCGTCATGCCGAGAATCCAGACCTGCACGAGAACTGCTCCGCCCTTGCGAGTGACCCCAATGATCTAGACTAACATGCGAAGGTCAGGCCGTGGGAAGCTTTTATTGATCGCCACCGCAACGGAAATGAAACGGGCGTTGCATGAGGGCGGCGCCGGACGCTTTACACGCCCTCGCGGCACATCATAATCGGCTAGTGACCACACGGCGAGCCGTCGCCGGGCAAATCTCTTGGACCCTCAGCAACCATCATGGCGGTTGGCGGCGACGAATCTGCGCAGTTGTCGGTTGATACCGCAACAACAGCGGCATTGGCCCCTTTTTTGCGCCTGCCGCCCGCGGCCGCCGCAGCCTTGGCGACGCTGGTCTTGGCCGTCGGCGTGTGGGCGGTCTACGGCAAGACGCTCCGCCAGCCGTTTGTCTTCGACGACCGAGGCTCGGTCCTCGATAATACTTCGATCACGAGGCTCCGTCCGCTGTGGGGAGACACAAACGGCCCTGGCCCGTTGACTCCGCGTAACCCGATCACGGGCGGACGGCCACTGGTGAATCTCTCGTTGGCAGTCAATTACCGACTGGGCGGCCTCAACCCGGCCGGCTACCACGCCTTTAACGTCATCGTACATTTGCTTTCGGCAATTCTGCTGTGGGCAGTCGTCAGCCGCACGCTACGGCTGACTTTTTTCGGCGCGAAGTTCGCATCAGTCGCCGATCCCTTGGCGCTGTTGGTCGCGCTTGTCTGGGCGCTGCACCCACTGCAAACGGAATGCGTTGCCTACGTCACGCAACGCACCGAGTTGATGATGGGATTGTTCTTCCTGGCGACACTCTACGCCAGCCTGCGCTATTGGAGCGCCACCTCGTCGGGCGGACGTGCGACATGGCTAACCGTGGCAACGCTAGCGTGCCTGTTAGGTATGTGTTGCAAGGAAGTCATGGTCACCGCACCTGCCCTGGTACTGCTCTTCGAGCGCACGTTCGTCGCAGGATCCTTCCGCCGCGCCGGCCGAGAATCGTGGCCGTTGTACGTTGGCCTGCTGCTGGGCTGGGGATTGCTGCTGACACTGAATATCGACGGACCGAGGTCGGGCACCGCGGGATTTGGCCACGGGGTACCCGCCTTTGCCTGGTGGTTCACCGAGGCCAAGGTGCTGCTGATGTATCTAAAGCTGACGTTCTGGCCCTGGCCGCTGGTGATCCATTACGAGATGCCGCGTCTGAACACGCTTGCTGAAGCCTGGCCCTGGGTGTTGCCCGTAGCGCTCTTGGGAATCGCCACCGTTGTATGCGTGGCACGGCGAACGGCTGTGGGATTTCTGGGAGCCTGGCTGTTCGTGATCCTCTCGCCGACGCTGGTCGTCCCCATGACGGACGAGGTTGCGGCCGAACGGAGAATGTACCTGCCGTTGGCGGCGATCGCGGCCTTGGTCGTGGTCGGCGGATACACGGCGGCGCAACGAGCTAACCAGCTCCGCGGGTCCGACGGCGATCGCGCAGCAGCCGCCTGGTGGCCGCTGGGACTTACCTTCGGCGCAACATTGCTAGCCGTCGCGATCCTCGCACTGCTGTCCGCGCGGCGCGTGGCCGTCTATGACTCGCCCCTTACCTTGTGGCAGGACGCGCTGCTGCACCAGGCCGATGATCCGATTATCCATGCCAATTTGGGTGCCGCCCTGAACAATGCTGACCGCCCCCAAGAGGCGATCCCGCATTTTCAGGAAGCGATACGATTGAAGCCTGGCGACGATAACTTGCACTACAAGCTGGGCCTCGCTCTGGTTCGCGCCGACCGATTGCCGGAGGCGATTCAGCAGTTCGAAGAAGCCCTGCGGATTGTGCCTGGCTCGGCGACCTATCATCACGTGCTGGGTTCCGCATTGGTAAACGCCGGTCGTCCGGAAGAAGGAATTGCGCATTTCCGAGAAGTCTTGCGCATCGATCCGCGCTCGGCCGAGACGCATCAGTATCTGGCCGCGGCATTGCTGAACGCCAATCAACCGCAGGAGGCTATTACCCACTTCGAGCAAGCCCTGCAAATCGGGCCTGATTCTGCAACGTTGCAACGCCAACTGGCGTTTGCGCTGGCCAAGTCGGGCCAGGCCCAGGCCGCGGCCCGTCGCTACGAGCAGTCGCTGCGGTTGGCCGCTGACACGCCTTCGGAGCGTTACTTTCTGGCAAAGACTTTGGCGGCCGCCGGTCAATTGCAAGCGGCAATCGCCGAATACACGGCCGCCTTGCGACTGGCACCTGACGCGGCGCCGCTCCATTATGATTTGGCCTTGGCTTTGCTCCAAGCCGACCGGCAACTCGACGCGATCGAACACTTCACTCGCGTCGAACGCCTGCGACCAGACGACGTAGATGTACGCATGCAACTCGCCACGACATTTGCCGGCTTGGGCCGAACGTCGGATGCGATCACCGCGGCGGAAAACGCACTGAAACTGGCGCGCTCTCAGGGGAAGCAGGCCGACGCTGAAAAGGTCGAAACCTTGTTGGCTAAACTTCGCCAACCGGAGCCGAATCCATGAATCGCCACGTCGCGCATCGGCGCCGTATCTCGGTCGACCTTATCCGAATCGACAACCGAACATTGCGCATGCCATACGACGGCGCGCCCTAACGAGCGCTTGGACACCCCCCTGCAGAATGAAACATGCCCGTTGGCCTTGAGACGTTGAATAATCCGGGATTTCCTTTGACCGTAAGGCGGCCGCTTGTGTAGATTGCTGCATGTCGGCAGGCGAGCAGGAAAACCTCCCAAAAAGCGGCTGAAGAGGTCATGGCTGCACGCCAATCCGCGGACTTGGTGGGGACCGTCCGCATGCCCGACAGGGCATTCGCAACATTTGTGAATCCACGCTCTGATGCCTGGGACCAGGCGGTTATGCGACGTGCGTCGGATGGACGAGTCTCCTCCGTCGATGCCGAGCTCTCGGAAAAGGACAAGAGGCGATGCAGCCACGCAGTGCGAAGACTCCGCGCAACGGTAGTGCTCGTTCCAGGGATGGTCGATCGCGACGCGGTCGAGTAACAATCTTCGAACGACTTGAAATACGTCGCTTGCTGACGGTCGATGTGGGCCCGATACCGTACGCGTCGTCAGGCTGGTCAGAGCCCGTCGCGATGGTCGACCGTCCCAACGGCGACGCCGAGCCATTGGGCAGCTCGGCCCCCGTCGGATTTCAGCCGGCGCAAATCAGGCACGCTTATGGATTCGATCAAGTCTCAGTAAGCGGCGGGATCGTGGGAGACGGCAGCGGACAGACCATAGCCATCGTCGATGCCTATGACACACCGAACATTCTCAGCGAGTTGCAGGCCTTCGACGCCCAGTTTGGGATACCCGACCCACCCAGCTTTAAGCGCGTCGCGCAAGACGGATCGACGAACTACCCGCCCGTCGATCCGCGCGGCGCAGGCGTTAATAATTGGGAGCTGGAAACGGCGCTCGACGTCGAATGGAGCCATGCCTTGGCGCCCGGCGCCAACATCCTGCTTGTCGAGGCCGCAAATAATGGCCCGGCACTCGATGGTATTGCCGTGCCATTCGCGGCCAGCCAACCGGGCGTTTCGGTGGTTTCGATGAGCTTCGGCTCCAGCGAGACTCCCACCGAGATTGGACTCGATGCCGACTTCACGACCCCCGCAGGCCACACGGGAGTAACATTCGTCGCCTCGACCGGCGACGGAGGCGCCCCCGGCGAGTATCCAGCCTACTCTCCCAATGTGCTGGCCGTGGGCGGTACTACCTTGTCACTCAATAATCAGAATCAAATCTCGAGCGAAACCGGCTGGAGCGGCAGTGGAGGCGGGATCAGCACGATTGAATCACAACCAGGCTATCAAGCCGGAGTCGTGACACAAAGCACCACGCAACGCACCATTCCCGATGTCTCGCTCATCGCTAACCCTAGCACGGGTGTGACGATCTACGATTCGTACAATGGCGGTACCGCGACGCCCTGGGAACAAATTGGCGGCACCAGCGTATCGGCACCCAGTTGGGCCGCAGTGATCGCGATCGCCAATCAGGGACGCAGCGCGGCGGGCCTACCGAATCTCGATGGGCGCAGTGGCACGCTTCCAGCGATTTACAATCTACCCGGCTCGGACTTTCACGACATTACCAGTGGAAGTAACGGCACCAATTCCTCGGCCGGACCAGGCTACGATCTTGTCACGGGGCGCGGCAGTCCGAATGTGCCATTGATCGTTGGCGGCCTGGCCGGCACGTCGATTATCTCGGGCAGCGTTTTTTCCGATACCAACGACAACGGCACACTTGATTCCAGCGAAGGGGGCCTGACGGGGTGGACCGTCTTTGACGATTTGAACAATAACGGAATCCTCGATCCTCCCGCGCAATCCACCGTTAACTCGTTGAATGCACCTTTGACGATTCCCGCCCGCTCGACCATTACGTCGACAACAACCGTGACCGGCTTTGTCGGCGGAGTCATCGATCTGAATGTCAATCTGTCGATCGCCGTAGTGCGGGCCTCTAACCTCATACTGACGCTCACCGGCCCGGATGGTACCAGCGTCACGCTGGCCAACCGCAACGGCGGCACCGCCGCCAACTTTACGAACACCACGTTCGACGATCAGGCGGCGACGGCAGTCGCCAGCGGCACGGCACCCTACACTGGCAGCTTTCGCCCTACGGGCTTGTTGTCGGCCTTCAATGGCAAAGCCGTCAACGGCGTGTGGACGCTCACCGTCAACGGCGTCAACAGCACAACCGCGGGCACGCTCAACAATTGGTCATTGCAGGTTCTGAGTCCTACCGAGCCCAGCGTTACGACCGGCGCTGGCGGTATCTACGATCTGCCAGTTAGCGCCGGCGCGCACCATATTCGCGAGATTTCGCAAGGCGGTTTCGCAGCCACCGGTCCGACGGGCGGAGTTTACAATGTGACGATTGCCACAGGACAGAATTCACTGGGAAACAACTTCGGCAATCTTCCTTCATCGATCTCGGGCCAGGTATTCGACGACCCGAACGACAACGGCGTGCTCGATCCTGGCGAGAACACCACTCAAGGTGTCGTCTTCGACGATCTGAACAACAACGGCCTGTACGACAGTACGTCTCAGTGGAACGTTACTTCACTCGACGTCCCCAAGCCCGTTTCCACGCTATCTACCGTTTTGTCGAACACCGTCGTCGACGACCTGGCCGGCTCGATTTCAGACCTCAACATCAACCTGTCGATCAACGACACGCAAGACTCGAACCTGTCCGTGTCGCTCATCGGGCCAAACGGCACAACTGTCAATCTTATCAATCACAATGGCGGGAGCGGCGTCAACTTTGTCAATACAACGTTCGACGACCAAGCCACCACCGCCATCGGCAGCGGCGCAGCGCCATTCACTGGCAGTTTCAAACCGGCCAGCGTGCTGTCGGCCTTCATTGGCAAGAGCCCGAATGGAACGTGGACGTTGGCCGTGACCGACACCGGGTCACCCAACACAGGCACGGTGGTAAGCTGGTCGTTGCAGTTCACGACTAATGCCGGGGAACCAGCGGTTATATCTACCGACGGTAATTATCAATTCACAAATCTTCTGGCCGGAACACATCACATCCGTGAGTTGATCTTGGGTGACACGTTGGAAACGTCTCCTCCGGGTGGCGCATACGTCGTCGCCGTTTCTACGCAATCGACCACCACCAATGCAAACTTCGGCAACCACGCGGCCTCGGTGGGCGGCACGGTTTTCTTGGATGCCAACAACGACGGAACGTTCGACTCAGGGGATAGCGGACTGGGCGGGTGGCTAGTCTACGACGACCAGAATGACGATGGCATATTCACCCAGGCCGTGCAATCGAATACCGCCGCACTTGACGACCCGCAGCCGATCACTAGTCAAAACACGACAACGTCGGACATCACCATCAGCGGACAAACGTCGCCCATTTCGAATGTCATCGTCAATCTTTCGCTGCACTATCCCAACGATGGCGACCTGTCGATCACGCTAACGGATCCCGCGGGCAACTTGATATCGCTCGATAATCAGGTGGCGACCGGGGCGAACATGATCGATACCACCTTCGCCGACGGGGCTACGGCTCTCACCAACGGAGTTGCCCCCTACACGGGCAGCTTCCAGTCGAGCGATTTGATGGCCACGCTGAACGGCGATAATGCCAATGGCGTTTGGCAGCTGCAAGTCACCGACGAAGGCCAGGTTAGTTCCGGTACGCTCGACGGTTGGAACCTTGTGTTGACGACAGGTACGACCGAACCCAACACCACGACCAACCCCGACGGCAGTTTTCAGTTCAATGATCAGACCGAGGGCGTTCATCACTATCGCGAGATTCCTCCGGCCGGTTACGTCGAGACTTCGCCCGCCAGCGGAGTGTACGACGAGACGTTGGCGACAGGTGCCTACGTGACCGGCGTCAACTTTGGCAATATCGCCGTGATCAGTGCAACACCCGGCGCGCCGGCGTTGTTGCCTGCCAGCGATACCGGCATCTTAAATACCGACGGCATCACGCGGCTGAACAACGCGAACGCCTCAAACGAGTTGAGCTTCCTGGTTTCCGGCACAGTGGCTGGCGCCACAGTGACTCTCGACGCCGATGGCCAGCAGATTGGCAGCGCCGTGGCCAGCGGCAACACGACCACGATCACCACCAACGGCTCGCTGAGTCTGGCCGACGGCAGCCACTTGATCACCGCATTCCAGACCGAGCCGGACAAGCTGGCCTCGACCGCTTCCTCGGCCCTGCCGATCACGATCGACACTACGCCCCCTATCGCGACGGTGGTTGCAGTCACGCCGAATCCGCTCACGACCAGTCCCAACAGCCTGACCATCACGTTCAACGAACCAGTGAGCGGGCTGGATCTCAGCGATCTCGCCTTCACGCTCAACGGGGGTCAAAACCTGCTCACGTCCGCCCAAACGATCTCATCGACAGATGGCATCACCTGGACTCTGTCGAACCTAAGCGCGCTGGCCACCGTGAGTGGGACGTATCAATTGACCCTCAATCCGGTCGGCACGCCGGTTGTCGACCTGGCCGGCAATCAAGATACCGCGACGGCCAGTACCACATTTGCTCTCAATCTTGGCCCCGGCCCGGAAGTGACGGATGTGCTGGTCGACGGTACGGCCTGGACCGGCAATTTCCTTGGTGCCCTGCAATCCGCGGGTGAAGGGAATGGCAGCGGCTATGCAATTCCCGTTGGTTCAGCGGCGCAATCGGCCCCGCTGCCGTGGATCAACCTGAATCAGGTCCAGATCACGTTCAACGAGGACGTCAATGTTCAACAGGCAAGCCTCGCGCTGACAGGTCTGAACGTTGCTAACTACGCGTTCAACGGGTTCAGCTACAACAACAGCACTCACACCGCCACCTGGACCTTGGCCAGCCCGATCGGCGCGGACCGGTTGCAACTTAATTTGGCCTCGACAGGCGCCGCGGCGGTAAAAGACAACGCCGGCAACTCACTCGATGGCGAATGGACTAGCGCCGCGAGCAGCTATCCCTCTGGCAATGGAACGCCTGGCGGGGATTTCCATTTTGGCTTCAATGTCCTGCCGGCGGATTTGAACCAGGATGGGGTCGTCAATGGACTGGACATCAATCAGATCGCCTCGCATTGGTTGGCGACCGGAGGCCTGCTCGGCGACGTGAACGGTGACGCCGTTGTCAATGGACTCGATATCAACGCCATCGCATCGCAATGGTTGACAAGCCTGCCCGCGGGGGGCGGCAGCGGCACTGGCGCCGCCAGCCTGGCCGTTTCATCACAACTGTCTCCGAGCATGCCGTCGTTTGCCAGTCCGCAACCGATAGATCGCCTGGCCAATTACGTTGGCAACCTCAGCCTGCCAAACAACGCGGGTCAGGTCGACAGTCTCATATCGCAAAATGCGGATAACGACGGGCTCGTCCTTAGCCGCCTGGCCCAGGCAACGGTCGCGCTTCCAGCCAGCAATATTGCTAGTGATTTGACCGGTTCGCGCGATTCGATCATCGGCCTGGCGACGGAAATCGAAACGTCGGCTTCGTTCATCCACGACGAATTGCTCAACACGCTGGTAGCAAGCCGTCGCTCACGCGTGTAATAGTCCGCTGCGCATTCGCGCGCCGCGGGAAATGGGGCGCAGCAGGAACGAGGCATCTGCTTTAGTCGCTCGATTGCGCTTCTGGCGATTTCTCTCGCTTTTTCTGACCCGAACGGCCGAAGGCGTAATGGCTTTGTCGCAGCCGCGACGGATCACTGACGCTGTATATCCCACACAAGTCGCCCGGAAAAGGTCGGGAGGCCAACCGGTGGCCGGCCCCAAAAAAGGTCGCGTAAGGCGACATTCGACGCGCTGGAAGGGGGCGGCTGGTTTGGATGCCAGAGCACGCTTGCACGCTCGGACCTAAAACGGTCGAGAATTGAGCTTTGCAATTGTTTTCCCGAGAGCAAACGGATTTGTGACACGCACTGAGTGAGCGAATATACTAGGGCGGCACTGTCATATTTGGCCTCTTCGGCGGCATGCACTCGCTTGGCGTCGCCGCGGGCTAAGTATGGCTGCTGACAGTGACAGAGTAGCAAGCGGTTCGAGCAGAGAGCGCCGGCCCACCCTGGCGGCAGTTGATATCCAAATGTTCAGGAACGCATATCCTCCGCGGCGCAGTCCTGCTGAGCGGCGCTTGCACGTCGAAGCACTCGAGTCCCGCCACTTGCTGAGCGCGTCGGGTGTTGTCGGGGATGCCAATAACGATGGCATCGTCAATGGCCTGGATATCAACCTGGTAGCAATGCATTGGCTGAGCACCGGTGCGCAGCCGTTGCCTGGTGACGTCAACGCCGACGGTCACGTCAATGGGCTCGATCTCAACATCATTGCTACGAATTGGATGCAAAGGGCAACTCCGCCGTCGGTCACTGTTCCGGCTGGTCCTTTGAGCGTCAATCAGAATCTCAACCTGGCGATCACTGGCGTCTCGGTGGCAGACAGCGCGCTGTCGCCCAGCACCAGCACCGTGAAGCTAACGCTGTCGGTCGGACACGGCGCGCTCACGCTGGCTACGAACGTGACGGGTGGGCTAACCAGCGGGCAAGTTTCGCAGAACGGAACCACCACGGTGACGGTCACCGCCCCGTTGGCAGCGATCAATGCCACGCTCGCCACCGCGAATGGTCTGCTGTACACGCCGACGAGCGGCTATTTCGGTCCCGATACGTTCCTGGCCTCGATGACTGATCTAGGCCATACCAGTTCAGGCATCCCGCAAACCGTCTCGCGAAGCACACAAATCACTGTCACGGTTCCGAGCGTCGCGCCGACAGATGTGCCAGGCTTGCAATTCTGGCTCGACCCTTACGATACCAGCACGATGACGTTGACCAACGTCGCCGAGACCAAGGGAAGTCCCACGAGCAATTTGCAATCAACCAGTGGCACACCGTTCGACTTCCAAGGCAACGGCACGTCCAGCCAGTTCACGATGGCCTTCTGGGTTTATCCCGAAAGGACCTGGTCTGATGCCAGCTGGCTGATGGCGAACGCGAAAAACACCTTCCGCAATAACGATATCAGCTGGTTCTTGTCGATTGCCAATGGTGCCACGGGCACACTCCGTACCACGTATTCGACCGCCAGCTCGACCTCGACATTAAAGGACTACGCTGGCGCGATGCCTGTTGCCAATCAATGGTACTTCGTCGTCATCACGTACGACGGCTCGCAGGTGGGCACTGCCACAACCCAGGATCAATTGCGCCAGCAAGTGTATGTAAACGGGCAACAAATTCCGACGCCGGCCGGTGATTCGCTACCGCAAAAGATCTATGCCGCGGCCAATGCCGGCAAACTCTACTTGGGGGCTGTCGACGCCGCCATCAACAACACCACGCCCGAGCAATTCCAGGACGTCGGCTTCTGGAACCATTGGATCAGCAGCAGCACCGCGGCCGCGCTTTGGAACGGAGGAGCCGGCGTTACGTATGCCACTTTGCCGGCTGGCGCCAACGATCCGTTCGCCTATTACTCGATGAATGAAGCCAGTGGCACGCGGTTCGACTCGACCAGCAATCACTACGATCTGTCGGCCGGATCCGCGGGCGTAGGCAGCGTGCAAGAAATCAGCGCCTGGCGCGACAAATCACAAAACCATATCACTATGCTCTTCGGCTACAATCCAGACACGGGAATTCAACAGCGTCAGTTCTTCGGCGTTTACTCCCTGACCGCCCGCGACGGTCTGCCCGGCGTGGTGATGCCAGCCGGAGCGTGGGCCTACGCCGCCTCGACGACCATCAGCACGCTGTCGTCAGGCAACCTGTTCATGAACGTGCAGCTTGACGCACCCAACCGTGGCGAGAACGAACTGTTTGATTTCTCCGACGATGTGACCGACGGGCAAGACAGCTTCATGGGGATCAACTACATCGGGCCGAACACGGCGCCTGATGCCGGCCCCCCCGCCGGCAGCGGAAACCCCAACACCAGCACCTATGTGCCCACATTCCATACTCACGCCGGCAATGCCGTCACGCACGCGGGGGGCTGGACGGCGAATATCTTGAACATCAATGGCCCCGAAGGGACCGGAGCGCAGGTATCGAATAACACCTACTTTGCACAGGGTGGAGACTACAGCTACGAATTTGAAAACGTTCTCAACGGCACCGCGGGCACGGGCACCGCGCCCGGACCGTACCGCATGTGGATCAATCAATCTCCACAGACGATCTATGTTGCCGACGGCGGCGGCGGGTCCATCCCGCAACTATGGGGCGACGGCTTCGCCGCGTCCGGCGGACAACTTTCATGCATCACCCTGGGCGGGCTAGCCTCGCGCAGCGCGACAGGCGTGTGGCGAATCACTACCGCCACCGGCGACACCTACGGTGACATCATGGAATACGGCCCGGTCGTGACCGGTACGAACGACGCGGCGCTACGCCAATTCATGGCCAATCGATGAGGGACAGGAAGAATCGCTGGGAGCGTTATCCGTGCGCGCGCTGCACGCTGATGCGCTTGATCATTCTGATCCAACGAACCGGCCGCTTTTCATCGGGGATGACAAGCCGAAATGGGGCCTCTCTTTCGCCCAGTACGGCACCATCGCGGTGGTCGGCCAGTAGCATCACTTTGTCGGTCGTGGCGGGATCGACCTCGGCAATGGCAACCACCACCCGGTAACCATCCGTCGCCTCAATGAGCACATAGCTGGCGAGGCGCGGCCCGCGCAACTCCTTGCCCAAGGCCACGCCGCAGTGTGACAGCAAGTCTGGCAAGCTTACCCCCTGATACTCGATCGACCCCATCGCAGCGTCGGGCACTTTAACAGCCTTGCGGGGCAACTTTCCCAAATCCTCGATCGACAAAACGTGCGACGTTCCCTGCTCGTCGACGATCGTCAGCGCGACGGGTTTCTCGTCGGCCAAGGCTCTCGGCGTCGCAACAAAAAACGAGGTCGCCAGCGCACATGCCAAGAGAACAAGGGGCGCCGATCGCCGAACTGCTGTTGTCATCGAATGCTTCTCAACTGAAGTGGACCTTGCGCAAGCGGCCTGCGACATTTCACACGATATCTGTGATTTCCGCGTGGCCATCTGGTGACGGGCCGCGTGGATGACACGGTGATCGTTCCCGGCGCCCCCTCACTTTCGCGGTAACAGAGCACTAGAATAATTCTAACAGACGCGGCGACCTACGCCCGGGTGGCGCGCAGCAGGACGATTGCTAAGTCCAATTTGTGTTTGGGCGGCTCGGGTCGAGCGCAGCGAGTTCCCAGTATGTCGCTAAAATCTGGGGGCGGCGAATAGGCCGACCCCAGGCACTCAGCGACTTTGCAATCCTCCTGTGGTGCGCACGGCAGCCCGCGAGAATTCCCCAAGCCGAACTGAAGCAACCCATGGCTAAGAAATCGACCTGGACCTGCGGCATGCGCGTATGGCTGGAAAGCGATGGCCACGTTGTCGTCGGGCGCGGGCGCGTGGAGCTGCTCGAAGCCATCGACCGCCATCACAGCATACGCCAGGCCGCCGCCAGCCTCGGTATGTCTTACCGCCGCGCTTGGCTGCTGGTGAAAAGCATCAATTCCGCAACGGACTCGCTACTGGTCGAGGCCACCAAGGGAGGCAAAGCCGGCGGTGGCGCGCTACTGACCCCCTCGGGCAAAGACGCCATTCGTCAATTCCACGCTCTCGATCGCGCGCTACGCGACAAGGCCGCGCAAGTGCTGAAAAAGCTCTGAAGGTCGAGTGCTAATTCGGTCGGCCGAGACCGTAGATCCCCTGCCCTTCGGCCGAGTACGTCGTGAAGTACAACTCTCCCTTTTCGTCTTCGCCGAAGGACATGATGGGAATGCTCTTGGGAAGCGGAATCTCGCGGTTGGCGGTCACGACTTTCTTATCGGCGTCGTACCACAACGCCCACAACTTGCCGGAGACATAGTCCGCGTACAGGTACGCACCGGCGAGTTCCGGAATGTTTTTGCCGCGATAAACCGGGCCACCCGTGATCGACTTGCCCAGATCGTGGTGGTACTCCCAAATGGGATCGATCACATCGCTCGGTTTCTCGGCGTTCGCCGGTGCGGTCGTGCCCTTCTTGGCAAACGGGTGCAATCCCTCGCGGACGTTCCAACCGTAGTTGCCACCTTTAACAATCAGGTCGATCTCTTCCCAAGTGTCTTGGCCTACGTCAGCGGCCCACAAGACGCTCGTCTTTGGATCGAAGGCAAACCGCCACACGTTGCGCAGCCCATAGGCCCAGATCTCGGGCCGGGCATCTTTATTGTCGACCAGTGGGTTGTCGGCGGGGATCGCGTAGGGGCGATCCGAGCCTTTGCCATCGACGTCGATGCGCAGGATCTTACCCAGCAGCGTCGACAGCTTCTGACCGTTGCCGAACGGATCGTTCGCCATGCCGCCATCGCCGACGGCAATGTACAGAAACCCATCCGGCCCGAAACCCAACGTGCCCCCGTCGTGATTCCAGAACGGCTTGTCCAGCACTAGCAAGATCTCTTCCGAATCCGCGTCGGCCTTGTTGGGATCGTCCTTGCTGACGCGGTAGCGAGCGATCACGTTCTGATGCCGCTTGTTCTTGTTGGTGTAATAGACGAAGAACTGGCCGCTCTCTCGATACTTGGGATGAAACGCCATCCCCAGGAAGCCCTCTTCGTTGGTCTTGTCGTTGTACGAGACCTTGTCCGAAACGTCCAAAAACACATCGGCTTTGGTCCCCTGCTGGTCATTCGGCAGCACGTAAATCACGCCTTGCTGCGTGGGGACGAAAACGCGGTTGGTACTATCTCCCGCGTGCGTGAGCAGGATCGGACGGATTGGGTTGTCGATGCCAGATTCCTCGGCGCTCGTCCAGCCAGGCCATTTGACGTCGGCGAATGCGAGCGCGACTTTGAGCGGCAGCGGACTCGTGTCTACCTCGGCGGCACACAGCGGGCGCGTTAGCACGGCCACGATCAACAGCACGATCGCCAATCGCAATCTCTGGCAACAGGCAGATATCATGTGGATTCCCTTTGGGCAGTCATGGTGAGTGTCAATGAACGGGTCCGAATCGGTGTTCGACTCTAATAAGCGGGAAATGAGTTCGCTACATACTCTCTTCGAAAGCTCTTAGCAGGTGGCCGGTTCGGTAACCAGGGTGGCCCAGTTTGCGAATACCGATTGCCCGATTTCGTCAAGCGCCGCAAGATTGGTAACGGCGGCACTGCGAATCAATTCAGGATCTATTTGATCTGCGGCCAACTCCTCGCCGAAAGTTTCAATCATGGCGTCCGGGTTCGTGGCGGTGGTCTCTAAGTGAAACAAGACGCCGTAGGCCCGCTCGCGCCAGCGAAATGCTTGTAGCGGAGTCTTGGACGTTCTGGCCAGAGGCACGGCCTGGTCCGGCAATTCGAATACATCGCCGTGCCAATGCAGGGCCATGAACTCGCTGGGGACTTTGGCAAATAACCGGTCGGTGCGCGCATCGTCTCGCAGCATGACCTTGAACCAGCCAATCTCTTTGCTTGCACCCGGCGTAACTCTGGCCCCCAAGGCAGTGGCCAATAGCTGGCTCCCCAAGCAGATTCCTAGCACCGGCAGATTCTGATCACACGCGTCTTCGATCAGTGCAATTTCATCTCGCAAGTGCGGGTGCCGATCCACTTCGTAAACGCCCATCGGCCCTCCCATCACCGCCAACCCGGCCCAGCCCTGCATCAACGGCGGAATGGAGTCTCCGGCAAAGGGCCGCACGTAGCGAAACGGGATATCAGCCTGAGCGAGTGCGTGTGCGATGGTTCCGACGGTCTCACAGGCAATGTGCTGAAGGACCAGAACCTGTTGCATGGCAAATCCGCGGATTCACGGGCCACGACCGTCGTTGTGCCGCCGTTCCTAGGGGGCACCAGCAGTGTGCCCTCTTAGGCGTCGAACAATATGTCGGCCGGGGCCGGACCTCTTGACGCCACCGTTATATCCGCTCAGATATATCGGTTCTAGAGCCGCCCCGAAAAACCGCTGCGTCGTATCCCGGCGCGGTCCAATGCGTTCACGCGTCTCACCTCTTTCAGGAGCCTGACAATGACCACGGCGACCGCGCCCTCGAAGACTGCTCCTTCGATTACACAGACCAAATTGCTGATCGATAACAAGTGGGTTTCTCCGGCCGAAGGGGGGACCTTCGAGACCTTGAATCCTGCCACCGGCGAAGTCCTTGCCGAGGTGGCCGCCGGCACCGCGGCCGACATCGATCGCGCCGTTAAGGCTGCCCGCCGCGCCGTCGAAGAAGGGCCCTGGAGCACAATGGACGCCGCGGATCGCGGCCGGCTGTTGCTGCGACTGGCGGACCTAGTGGACTCGCACGCCAAGGAATTGGCGGCGCTCGAATCGCTCAACTCGGGTAAGACGATCACCGACTCGCAAGGCGACATGGGCGGCGTCGCCGCCACGCTGCGCTACTACGGCGGCTGGGCAGACAAGATCGAAGGCCGCACCGTGCCGGTGCGCGGCAACTTTTTGTCGTACACGCTGCGTCAGCCGGTGGGCGTCGTGGGTCAGATCATTCCGTGGAATTTTCCGCTGTTGATGTTGTCTTGGAAGTGGGGGCCGGCGCTGGCTTGCGGTAACGCCATCGTGATGAAGCCGGCCGAGCAGACGCCGTTGACGGCGTTGCGAATTGGCGAGCTCGCGATCGAAGCCGGTTTTCCTGCCGGGGTGATCAACCTGGTGAACGGGTTTGGCGAGACGGCGGGCGCAGCCCTCGTGGCGCATCCCGATGTCGACAAGATCGCCTTCACCGGGCACGTCGATACCGCCAAGATCATTCAAAAGGCGGCCGCTGACTCGCTCAAGCGCGTCACATTCGAGTTGGGGGGCAAAAGCCCGAACGTGATCTTTGCCGATGCGGATCTCGACGAGGCGGTGGCCGGCGCGTTCCACGCCATTTACTTTCATGGCGGACAATGCTGCACGGCTGGCAGCCGGTTGTTTGTGGAAGAGAAGATCCACGGCGATTTTGTCGAACGTTTGGCTGCCAAGGCCAAACAGCGCCGCGTGGGAAATCCGCTCGACGCATCGACCGAGCAGGGCCCACAGGTCTCGCAAGAGCAGATGGACAAGATCCTCGGCTACGTGAGCCTGGGAACGAAGCAAGGCGCCAAGCTGGTCACGGGCGGCCAGCGCAAAGGCGAGCAAGGCTTCTTCGTCGAGCCCACGATCTTCGACAATGTCAGCGATGAAATGGCCATCGCCCGCGACGAGATCTTTGGCCCCGTCGTCAGCGTGCTGCCGTTCCGCAGTTTCAAGGAAGTTACCGAGCGTGCCAATCGTACCAACTACGGTCTGGCCGCGGCAATTTGGACCCAGGATGTCGACAAGGCCCATTTGTATGCCAAACGGGTCAAGGCCGGCACGGTGTGGGTGAATTGCTACCACGTCGTGGATACCACGACGCCGTTTGGTGGTTTTAAGCAATCGGGCCAAGGCCGCGAAAATGGCGAGGCCGCCTTGGAGCACTACACCGAGCTGAAGACCGTGACCGTGAAGCTAAAGGGTTGATTCCGTGACCGGATGCGAACGTGTCGTATTCGAGTTTGTAGGCGGCCCACGCGACGGCGAACGTCTGAGTGGCTGCCTCGACAGCGGTGCGCTGACCGAGGCGGGCGCCTTTTACCAATACACCGACGGTGCTCAAGTGGGCACGCGGTTTTGGTGTACTTGCGAATCCGCCGCGTCGGCCATGCGGACCATACCCTGGGAAAGTCTGGAGGCCCTGGATGCGGCTGGTTACCGCTTCCAGGGTCATCTCTATGAAATCTTCATGCGCTGTGAGAAGCGTCGGACGTTGCTCGTCCGTTCTCGGCATATCGGCTCGTCGGAATGAGCGCTCAGGCGTCTGAATTCAGACAAGGCTCGGATAATCGTGCGTCATTAGAGACCGATTCGTCAGGCACGAAGACGAATTGGGCGGCGCCAGCCGACTCTTGCAATCGCAGCCAGGTGCAGTGATCGACAAGTGATCGTTGGCCGCGGCGCAAGACCACTCCACTATCGTCGCACACCTCCGCAAACGGTCCGCGATAAATGACCGTATGCCGTCGCGCAGCGCCTGCGGGCCCTGGCTGCCAAGCGCGCATGCGCGTTTCGCGAAGTTCGGCCCCTGCGTGCCTGAAGCGATACACCTCGCCGAAAGTCACCAGTTCCAGCCCCACGAATCCCGCATGCCTGACCGCGGCGAGGACTTCGCCGTCGGTCGACACATATTCAACCGCAGCCGCGGGTCCCGGCAAGCGCGGGGCATCGTCCAAAGGTCGATCGGCCGTCAGGCCACGCAGCAACAGTTTGCCCCCAGCGCGCAATACGCGTGCGGCTTCCTTCAGGACCAGGTTTGGCTGGATGTCGTTCGGGGTTGCATTCAACGTTCCTTCCAACACGATTTCGTCCAGCGAACCGTCGGCGGCCGGGATGTGGGCCGGTAGGGGATCGCCCAATTGGTGCGCCCAATGCGTCGGCGCTGCCAGCGGCGGTGGCGCGGGTAATCCCGCACTCAGAGGAGCGATTCCGATCGGCTCGCAGGCCGCGTCGCCCGGTTCTTCGAGCACGTAAAGTTCCCACAGGTTTCCGGCCGGATCGTTGACCCAGAACTTAGTCTGCCGCGAATGGCAGCAAGCGACGCTTGCCTCGCAATCGTGCGGCACGTTCGCCGCGACGAGACGGTCTTGCAAAGCCGCCAGCGCCTGATGACTGGGAAGACGAAATCCTATGTGATTCAGTCCCGCGCCATTCGGTACATCGGTCGGCACCAGCGATAGCACGACCGCCGGATCAGACAATTCGAACTTGGCATAGTCGACGTGTATCTGATCGGGCTTAGTTCCCAACAGCAGAGTCAGGAACTCGGCGGTTGCCCGCACGTCATGAACGTTCAGCGACAGATGAAATTTCGACGAACCCACGACTTGCTGCTCCGGCCTGTTGAGATGAACGCTCTTTGACCTGATCAACGTGCGGCCACAACGTCAAGCGAAGTAGACTTCTGTCCTGCCATACTCGGCGTAACGATCACGCAGCCATCCATGATATTCGCGGTAATGGGCCGCCCGACAGTTGCCGCCATCGCTCTCGGCGTTATAGCTAAAGTAGAGTTGCCGGCGCCAACGACGCGAGCGATTCACCCCCGAGCGATGAGGAGTGAATCCGCTAAAAAACGCCACGTCTCCCGGCGACAATTGCAGTTTTACGCCCAGACGCTCGTCTATCATACCCGAGGGGATTTCGTGATACATGCCGTCGGCGGGCATCAACGGCCCCTGTTTGTGCATCCCCGCGAACACCTCGGTGCAACCACTTTGGGAATCGGCCACGTCTAGGGCCACGATTACGGTTAAGAAACTATGCGGGAACGTGGGCCAGGCAATGTAGTCCTGGTGCAGGGCATAACCACTTGCCCCGGGCGGCTTGAAAATCAACTTGTCCTTGAAAAGCCGGCCTCGCTCGCCGTACAGTATCTGCAGCAGAGCATGGATCTTCGGATCATTCGCGGCGCGGGCCATTACGGCACCGAGATCGACGATGGGGTCAAAGGCGTCAAAGATGCACGCCCCGGTCTCGGCGTCGGTTTGCCAACGACAGCGCAGGTTGTTGGTTTCGATCAAGTCTTCGCGCTTGACGAGTTGCCGGGCCTCGGCATCGAACGCGGCTATTTCATCCGACGAAAACAAGCCGCGCACGATGCCAAAGCCGTTGGCATGATAATGCTGCACGGTGTCGTCGAAGTCCTGCGCTTGGGAAGGTAGAACCGCGTGCGACATGCGAGAGACTCCCCATTCGTCAATCAGCCAACGCTACGGCAGGCCGCTTACGGTCGGCCGCCGCACGGCTCGGGAATACCCGAAGGTCACAGCATACGCGGATCGCGCGGCCGCCCCAAGGATTCATTCCCTTATCGCCGCAATTTGTGTAGCCCGCGGTCCGTCCCCTGGCGTGGTGATTCGAGTTGGACCAGATCAAGTTGGCAACACCCCAAGTCGATGGTTCTTGTTCCGGCGGCGCTGACGTTACCGGCCGCCACCTCGGGCGAGAGGGAGTAGATGACGAATTTTCCCTGCTTTTGTGTCGACACTAGATGAGCCACCCGCAACACCCCCAAGTGGTGCGAGACCTTGTCGATCGGCATCCCCAACTCATCGCCCAAACCGGTGACGCTCTTTTCGCCGCGCAACAAACTGTTAACAATCCGTAAGCGGTCTGGATCTGCCAAGGCCTTCAGCCGCGACGCGCACGATTGATAATCGCTCTCCGTCCGCATCGCCGCGTGCAACGTTATCGCTTTGCCGTTGCGTTGTCGTGCAGTCATGAAGCATTCCTTTGTTCTGAGGATGCTAAAGTCAATCAGATTATGTCCATACGCCCAAAATAGGGAAGACCCGAGCCCCCACCCTGGGCCCATGCCGTTCGCGCAGCGTATTGTGCAAGACTGCCACGAACTGTTACTCCCACGTGAAAATACCCCTGGCGACTTGCACAGTGGAATAAAACGTGATAACAATGTCACGCCCGTACGATTGTACAATCGTCTGATTAATCGTCCAAGGGTTCATGCATCTACGGTTTGACATAGACCTAACCCCACCGAATAATTCCGGCCTGCCCCAGTTATCCATCCTGGCGAGCATCGTAGTGAATCGCTGGAGCCGGCAAACGGCAGAGTGCCAGGCTAATGGCCTGGAAGCCAGTAATTCGTCCGACCCCCATTGTAAATCGTTGCAGTCGGCATCTTAGTTTTGACATCCCCGAAAAGAAGCGGAGTATCGCATGCGTCTCTCGAGCATCACCTCGCGTTTTCTGTCGTTTGCGTTCCTCGTAGTGGTAACTTCCTCGGTCGCCCAAGCTGACGTGGTGGTGCCCGATTATGGGTATTTTGGTAATTCGACCGGCGTCTATCGATTCGACGAGACGACTGGTGCGCCCGTCGGCAGCCAGCCGGTCGTGCAGCCCGTCGGCAGCCCCGGCAATCCGGCCGACCCCGGCTACGTTGGTGACGGTTACCAGGCTGAGGGATCGGCCTATGGCCCGGATGGCAACCTGTACGTTGGCTATTTCATCGCGCAAGGAAACGACGACACCGGCATCGGCGAGGTGCGTCGTTACAACGGCGTGACTGGCGCATACATCGACACGTTTGTCGCTCCGGGGAGCGGCGGTCTCGTGCAGCCGGGAGATCTGAAGTTCGACGGCTCTACCTTGTACGTGGCCGACCACGGCAATATCGTAGGCGCCGAAACGCCGACTCCTATTCCCTATGGTGGGACGAGTGTTATCACATACAGCGCCACGACCGGCACCTCGAACGGCGCGATCAACTTCGGCGCACCGCTCGGCCCCTCAGGCCTGGCATTTGATCCTCGTCCGGCCAGCCTCGGCGGCAATCCCAACAACCTGTACATCAGCCTGTTCAATGCCAACGAAGTCGTTCAGTACAATACGCTCACGCATGCGATGACCACCTACGCAGCCGGCAGCGGAATGACCACGCCCAGCGGCATCGCCTTTGGCCCCAATGGCGATTTGTACGTAGTGAACCTTTTTACTGCTTCGGTACAAGAGTTCCACCAGAACGCGGGCGGTACGGCCGACTATGTGACGGCCTTGCCGACGACCGGCGCAAATTCGTTTCCGGATGGCATCGCCTTCACGCAGGGAGGCCAACTGCTTGTATCGACTCTGGGACCGGGCCTGGCGCCGGGCGCCGTGCTGTCGTACGACGCCGCAGGTTCAACCTGGAATACCTTTGCCACCTCTCCCTCACTGGGCAGCCCTGGTCCTATCACCCTCACGCCGATTGGTGGCGATGCTAATGCCGACGGTGTTGTAAACGGTCTCGATCTCAACCTGGTCGCCAGCCACTGGCTATCTGGCAGTCCGTCGGGCGACGTCAACGCCGATGGCGTCATCAATGGTCTGGATATCAATCTGATCGCCCAGAACTGGCTTCATACCAACAGCATCTATGGTGGCGGCGGCTCGGGCGGCGGAGCCGGAGCCAACGTGCCCGAGCCCTCGACGATGGCCATGCTGATCGGTATCGGGATCTGTGGACTTACGAGTACACTACGGCGTCGGAAGTCGATCGGATCCTAGCGAGTGTGCCGGCGGTTGCCTTCTATGCGTCGAATGCAGAAAAAACGACGCGGATTCACGCTCGTCGAGCTACTGGTGGTGATCGCCGTCATCGGGGTGCTGATCGCACTATTGCTGCCGGCGGTGCAAATGGCCCGCGAGGCCGCGCGGCGCATGAGCTGCGAAAACAATTTCAAGCAGCTTGGGCTTGCGTTACATGATTTTGAAAGCGCAAATGGACAATTCCCTACAGGCTCTGTGGCAAAGGCCTATCCTCCGGGGAATCTAAGCTTTCTCCAAACTTTTTATCGCTGGTCGGCGTTCGCGTACCTGGCCCCCTACTTCGAACAAGGAAACCTGATCGGAGCGCTGGACCTCACCGTGCCCATGTATGGCGCGAGCGGCCCGGCGGCTGCACAGAACGGCATCGTTTTCGCTACTGTGATTCCGTTGCTACTTTGTCCAAGTGATATTCAGGAAGTAACGGACATCGGCTTCGGCCCGACCAACTATGCGATGTGCGCCGGCACCGGCCTTCCGGGCGGAAGTCCGATCGCGGCCGACGGATTGTTCTACGTCAATTCGGCGACACGCTTCGCCGATATCATTGACGGTTCCTCACAAACGCTCGCGGCTTCTGAAAGTTTGTTAGGTACCGGCTTGGAGCCACTGACCGTAGCGTCGCAAGTGGATCCTCGCCGCGATTACTCTTTCTATCTGGGTGCGCCAATAAGTGACGCGATCTGCGCCGCACCAACGATTTGGAACTTCACCAATCGTCGCGGTTTTTCCTGGGCTGACGGCGAACTGCGGTGCGCACTCTACAATCACTATTACCCGCCAAACTACCGCGGCACCGACTGTATGGGTGCGAACCAATCAGGGCAACCGACTTTGCGTAACACAGCCTATGGTTGGCGTGCCGCCAGAAGTATGCACCCCGGCGGTGTGAATGCATTGCGGGCCGACGGATCTTGCCAGTTCTTTAACGAATCGATTGATCTGGCTACGTGGCAAACGCTCTCCACGCGCGGGCAGTCGGAAGTCCCCGCTGGCAATTGATGGGTGTGCCGGAAGCAGACTAAGCCGCCGCCCAATGCCGCCAGATTGTCTTGCTTGCCGGATCGAATTCAGGCAGTTGAAATACTGTTGTGCACGGCGCGTCGTTCGGAAAAAGTGCGTTCGCTACGCGCTTCTAAATCGCCCGTCGGCCGCCAGCACATCGAGCAAGTCTTCGTCGACGCTCGAAGCCAGCAATTGACCAAACATGGCGGTCCCGGCATCAGCGACGGGCCATTTCGACGAATTCGGCACAGATTTGCCTGATTGATGTGCCGCCGAGGATAAAGTCGACAAACCCGCCAGGCCGCCGCTGACCGACTTCTGTGAAAGAACGTGGTCGATCGATGCAGCAAACTGCGGCGCGTCGAGCTTGCCGATAAACGATGCCGTACGATCAAGCGCCTGCGGACTGGCGAACGACGGCGCGAGCTCAAAGAGCAGCTGTGCCGGCGAGGATGCCACAGCACTCGTCACGTTCGCACTGGCAACGCTCAACGCCGCAACGTCAGCCCGCGCTGCGGCAAGCACGCTGCCATTGGCGTCGTTTTGCGCTACTTGGATAACTGCAGCGCTGGCCGCAGCGCCGTTAATATTATCGATCGTGGCGTTGCCGGTTCCGACGGTATCGATATCGCCCGCGCCGGCGCCACTTCCGGAACCGCCGCCGGCCGGGAGCGTTTTCAACCATTGCGAAGCGATTACATTTATGTCCAAGCCGTTGACGATGCCATCGCCATTGATGTCGCCGGCCAGGCCGCCCACCGACAGCCAATGCGACGCGATCTGGTTAATATCCAGACCGTTGACGACTCCGTCTGGGCTTGTGTCGCCAGGCAGGATATTGACGCCGAAGCGGAAATCGCCACCGGGGCTGCCGTTGCCCGACGGAAACACGCTTGTGCCATTCGTCCAGTCCCCGTCGAGGGGATTGCCTAAGGAATCGGTAACGGCATTCACGCCGGTCGACACTAGATCGAGTGTTAGTCGGTCCGTGCCGATCGGGCTGGCCAACGTCCAAATAGCCGTGTGCGTTGTATTGCTATAGCTAAATCCGTTGAACGCGTACTGGCCCACCGACACGCCCGTGACTACCAGACTATTCTCCGAGACGTTCACGTTCTCATTGAATGTGATCTGGATCTGATTCAAGGTGTTCCAGGGCAACGGTTGCAACTGCGCTGACGAGCCGACGGGGATTTGATAGCCCGTCGCGCCTAGACCCGCGTTCTGCAAGGCACTCTGAAAGGTTGGCGCCCAGGTCGAGCCGTCGACCACCACCGCGGCGACACGCGGCGGCACTACAACGTTGATCGTCATGCTCTTGGGCAACGGATCCAGGTTGATGCCGCCGTTAGCGGTACCGCCGTTGTCCTCGACCTGGAACATGAAACTCGTATACGGCGAGCCACTGGCGCCGGCGGACGACGTAAAGGTGAGCAATCCGGCGGCGATGTCGGTGGCGCTAACCAATTGCCCCGCGGTAACCGCCACGCCGTTATCGGCCAAAGTTCCGACCGTGGGCACAGGCACAGTAGTGATCTCGACTGCCAGCAGCGAGTTCGGCGGATTGTCGTTGGGATCGCTGAAGCCAAAATCGCTCGCGGCAAACTGGTAGGGCGTCCCCTGAAATTCGGTGATCGTGTTATTAGTGCCGGTCGGTGCGTGGTTAATGCTCATCACAGTGAAAGACAGTGGACTGCTGGCCGCGGCCAGCGCGCCGGCTCCGTCAAATGCCTGCACCTTCCACTGGAAGCTATCCCCCGTGGCTAACCCCGCGGCCGGCGTGTAGCTGGTGCCAGTCACCGAGATGCCGTTGGCAATCGTGGTCTGCGTGGTCGTGTCAACGATTGTCAGAAAATAGCCCGTCGCGTCTGGGACTGATGACCACTGAAACGTGGGAGTCGTTGTACTCACGGTTCCGCTAGGTGCCGTCGGGGTCGGCACTTCGCTGATGCCCGCCAATGCTGACACGATCGTATTGGCGCGCGGACTGCCCAGACCGGTTACATAGTCATAACCTGGCCCGGCGGACAAACCGCCCGTATTCGTTCCGGACGTCACATCGAGAAAGTCATAGGCGTAACTACCATTGGAGTAGAGCGCGTAGAGGTCGTTCAATGTGGTGAGGCCGGGCAAGGCGCCCGCCGTCCCGCGGGCCTGATCGGCAATGGCCACCAACGCGGCCCAAGAGGGTGACCCCAAGCTAGTTCCGCCGACATTGAACCAAGGTTGGCTGATACTGCCGTCGTACGTGTCGTATACATATACACCCGAAGCGTTATTGGCATCGAAGGACACATCCGGGGCCATGCGGAGGCCGGGATTCGATCCTCCCGACGGCTGTACGCCGTGCTGGTAGGAGAATTGCGGATTGGGGCTGGGGCCGCCGTTGCTGTCAATCCAGGCTACCTCGCCGGCGTATGTCCCGTCGGCTGCGATCGAGAGCGTAGTGCCTCCGACGCCCAGCACATTCGGATCGGTGGCGGGATACTCGCCCGCCCCTCCGGAATCCCCGCTCGAAGCGATAAACGTCACGCCCACTTTGCCCGACGGAGTGCTGTACAGGGCGGGATCGTTCTGCGAGAAGGTCTCGATCGCACCATAGCTCATCGAAACGACCGAAGCCGCCGGCAGGCTCGACAATGTGCCGATACCAGAATGGACCGCGGTAGAAACTGCAACATCCAGGTTCGAAAAACTGTTGTCGGTCGCCTCGACAAGCAAGATGTTTGCCCCGGGCGCCAGCGCGTGCGCCCACTCGACGTCGAGCGAGATCTCGATGCCGGCATTCGCATTATCGCCCGTCTTCGGCGCATTGCTTGGCAACGGAGAGGCATTGCCGTTTTGGTTGACGACTGTCAGTTGAGGATCCGGCAGACCAAACGCGTGATCAAAGGCCTTCAGGTCCGAGACAATGTTCGGCTGATTCCACGGATCGACGATGGCAATCGTCTGGCCGGTGCCATCCCCTTTGGTAGGGCCGCTTGGACCGTTCGGCGGAAAGAAAATATTGTTGAATCCATAGACCATTGCAATTTGCGCAGGTTTAAATGGCGAGGACAGGTTAACCAGCGGCTCTGCCCCTCCGGACGAGGCGTCTTGATCACTGGCCGACGAAGCGCCGGCCGTCGCCGCTCCAGAACCGGCCGCCGTGATAGAGGTGATGGATGCCGATGAAGCGTTGACGACCGAATCGCCAGGCGCCGCGGTGGGCGTGGCAATAATCTGCGAACTGGCGGCGTCAAATAGATAGCGCTCTTCAAGCGACTCTAAACGCAACGCGCGCGCGCGACACCGTGCGCGCCGCTTCGCTGGTTTATTTATCCAAACACCGTGTTGTTGCGCAAAGCTGCCTGCCGCGCGACGTGCCATACCCCAGTCCCTTCCCCCTTCCGGCATCGGCCAGTGCCGGTCGATGATCAATCTAGGCTAACCGACTCGGCGTGGCAATCAAGACCAGGACGTAGGGCGTGCTGGTACTCGATCGGGGCTAGCCGATTGGGCATCCCCTCATTTCCGCATTACTTACGAAGCGGCAATCGCAAAGCGGTGCTGAACCGGGTCAGAAGCCATTCAGGAATCCGACCGATTGCTTGACAACGATTTCCTTCGGCACACGGAATGGAAGAGATCCCAGCCGGCCAACTTTACGTCGGCACGGACTTGCCCTTCGCCGGCCTTGCGACAAATCGCGGCATGCCGCGCCAGAAATCGCGGCGGCTTGTCGAACTGAAAGAAGCGCTCCAGGGCCATCTCGGGAGTGACAACCAACGTGCCAGCATGCGCACCACGTCGTCTTCGCAGCGGTTAATGTTTTCAAGTTGGTCACTGGAATCTTCCGAGGCGCTGACACGTCTCGGCGCTTATAACAGATCCGCACCAGAACGGATCGCAGTGGCAGCATAGCGTAGCTGGCAAAACAAACGAGCGGCATCAAAGCAGACCGTGCATGATGCTTGCAAATTATTCAGGCAACCCGGCGGCGTCCATGCTAGCCCTCCTGTGACTCGTTCAAGCGGTCTTGTGGAGCACCTTGGAAAGAGGTATCAGTTTCGCCTTACCGCTCTCTCCGGGGTGCGCGACGACGGGTCCGGGGTAGGAGCCCTACCCCCGCATTGGACCTTATCTTGGTCGATCGGATGATTCCGCCGTACCGCAAAGGTCGGTTTCTTTGGGCGTGCATCATGTGGTGCCTCCCCCTGGGAGGCTGCGCCCTGAAGCCATATCAATACGGGCATTTCCATGATTCGACGGCCGAGGAAGCGCCGCCGCCAAGTGTGGTGATCGAACGGGGCGCTCCCAATAAGACGCTCGACCGTATCGCCAACATTGTTGGTTTCCCGGCCCGCATCTTGCCCATGAATTCCAAGATCAACGACCACAATATCGCGCCTGAGACAGAAGAAAAGCTGAAGACGTATCTGGTGAAAAACGAGTTGACGGATGTCCGCGTATTCGTCAACGAGTATGCCCCGAAGGATCGGTGGCGGAGGCTGCGCGACAACAAGCTTGTCAGCGCGGGGTGGCGTTACACCGTGGGCTCGCTCAGCGTGATCGGTTACACGATCTTTCCGGGGCGTATTTTCGGCGGCGATCGCTACGACCCCTTTACGAATAGCTTGGACCTTAACTCCGACGTCGCGGCCGTTGTGCTGCGCGAGGCAGCCTATGCCAAAGACGTTCACTCCCACAAGCTGCCGGGCACCTACGCCGTAACCCAAGAATTGCCCTTGGTGGGATTATTAAGCGATGGCCGTTCCGTGCGCGACGTGATCGGCTACGCCCGCGATCAAGATGATTGGGAAGTCGAGCAGGAGGCATACCATGTGTTGTTCCCACAAATGGGCGCGGCGAGCACATCGCTGGGGGGTGCCTTCGTTTCTTCGGTTTGGTGGGGCGGGCCGGTGCTTGGCGCAGGTGGCGCGGCGGTCGGGCATGTCGCCGGCCGCACGATGTCTAAACGCGAGGCCGCCAAGCACGAGAAACCGGAATCGCCCACGGAGCCTGAGAATACCGACGTGCAACAAGCCCGCTACATTGAGAGCAAGGCGACGGAAGAACCGTCATCCGAGCCGAAGTTGCTCCGCTTGCCTCCGCCGTAATTGCCGATCGATTTCGGGCTGAGCAGAGCGAGAAGTTCGGACTATCATTGTTCCCAGGCGTTCACTTGCCTGGCAATCGTTCGGCAGTGATCAGCGGCAGGCCTTGATCGCGTCGTGGATAGAGTCCCAGAGCACGATCCGCGCCTGCAATGACCCGACCGCGGCGCACGTGGCGCGACGCCATTTTGCCGCGTCCGATGCGCAAAGCTCCTCGATCAAGCGAGCCGCCATGGGCCCGCGCTCGTCACCGTCTAACTAAATATGCCGCAACTAATAGTAGTCGAAGGAGGCCAATGCTCCGTCGGCGGGTAGATTGTAATCATCTGGGCGGACCTGGGGATTGGGCCCATAAACGATGCGTCGGCGCGTCTTTCTCGCTAGCTTTTCACGTTCTTTTCATGTTGGCACGTTAAATTGTGGCCGGTTTCGCCAGACCTGTGCCGCGATCAGTTGCGACTACCAGTAGATTCTGAATCTCACATTCCGCAAAAACACCTCTTGTCCCGGCGCACACTCTTGGAGGGCCATGCGAGTCTTGTTGATCGAGGATTTCGAGCTGCTGCGAGATTCCCTCGCCACGGGACTGCGCGAAGCAGGGTTCGCTGTGGATGTTGCCGCGGAAGGAAAGACAGGTCTGTGGTATGCCACGACGATTGATTACGACGTCATCATTCTGGACCTGATGCTCCCTGAAATCGACGGACTTTCGATCCTTAAACAGCTGCGTAGCGAGGGCCGGGGAACGCACGTCTTGATTCTGACTGCCAAGGATACCTCGGCCGATCGAGTGACCGGCCTCGACGCCGGAGCCGATGACTACCTGGTAAAGCCGTTCGACTTTGCCGAATTGCTCGCGCGCGTACGCGCCCTGGTGCGGCGCAAGTACGACGCGAAGTCTCCCACGATCAGCGTGGCCGATCTGGAGCTCGATACAACGACGCGCTCCGTTCGCCGCGGAGGGCAGGTCGTCGAGCTGAGTGCCCGAGAATTTGCCTTGCTCGAGTTTCTGGCGTCGCGCGCCGGGCAGGTTGTGTCGCGAACCGAGATTTGGGAACACGTTTACGAGTTCAATTCGACGGCGGATAGCAACGTGGTCGATGCCTTCATCCGCCTGTTACGGCGGAAAATCGAAAGCCCCGATCTGCCGAAGCTGATCCATACGCGGCGTGGCCACGGATATTGCCTGGGGGAGAAACCTTGATGCCCTCGGTTCGCAGCCGCCTCTTGTCGCGGACGACCACGCTACTAGTTTTGATGTTCGCCGTCGCAGCGGTGGCCGTCTACGTTCCCATGCGCGCTTCGCTACTGAACGCTTTCGATGCGGAATTGCAGCTTGAAGCGCGCGCCTTGGCCTCGCAGGTCGAGCAGATGGGAGGAGAGATCGTTCTAGAGTTCGAACTGGGGGAACTGCCCGAATACGCCAGAGAGGAGCGGCCGCACTATTTCCAGATTTGGTCATCCAACGGGCATACCGAGGCCAAATCACACTCGCTGGCAAACCGGGATCTCGAGAAGCCGGCGCCTCTTGCGGACGTCGTCGCTTATCAATCGATCGCCTTGCCCGATGGTAATGCCGCACGGCAAGTATCGCTCGAGTTTCAACCACGCTTGGAGGATGCCGGCCCAAACGTGCAGGAGCCACTGCATGACCCGCTAATCATCACCGTGATCCGGGACACAGTCGAACTCGATGCCACTCTGGCAACATTGGCCTGGTCGCTGCTGATCGTGATGGGGCTCACCGTGACACTGTCGATCTTATTGCTCGACCGGCTTATTCAACAAGGTTTGAAACCCCTTAATATCCTGGCCGCCGGGATTTCGCAGGTGGGCATCGCGGATCTGGCCGAGCGATTGCAAATGGCTGACGCTCCCGCGGAGTTGGCCCCCGTCGTCGAGCGGCTCAACGAGTTGTTGGCGCGACTTGATGCGACGCTCACACGAGAGAAATCATTCACCGCCGATGTGGCACACGAGTTGCGCACGCCTCTAGCCGGCTTACGCGCCGCGCTAGACGTTTGCGCAACCAGGCCGCGC
The DNA here is from genome assembly GCA_036490175.1 of Pirellulales bacterium. Classification (NCBI taxonomy): domain Bacteria; kingdom Pseudomonadati; phylum Planctomycetota; class Planctomycetia; order Pirellulales; species Pirellulales bacterium. The sequence continues at coordinate 33,393 of DASXEJ010000361.1, forward strand.
TCGCCCGAGGCCTATCAACTGGTGATCGGCAAATGTCTTCGTGTAATCGAGAGCATGCAGGCGATGGTCGGCAACCTGTTGATGCTGGCCCGCGCTGACGCTCAGCAACTGACCGTCACTTCCGAATCGGTCCCAATGGACAACTTGTTGCGCGCTTGTTGGTCTCCCTATGCCTCGACGGCACAGGGGCGGCAGCTCGATCTGCAATGGGATGTCGACGTCGACGCAGTCGTACAGCTCGATCGCGAGAAAGCTTCGCTCGTCTTCAAGAATCTCTTCGAGAATGCCGTCGACTACGCGGCCGAAGGGGGCTGGATTCGCGTCACGGCCCGTTTTGCCGATGGCAATCCGCGGATCATTGTTGCCAACAACGGCTGTCAATTAAAGGACAAAGACATTGGACAGCTCTTCAGTCGTTTTTGGCGCGGCGATACGGCGCGGACCGACGCCGTATTGCACAGCGGGCTGGGTCTGTCATTGTGCCAAAAAATCATTGAGGTTCTCGGCGGCACGGTCGTTGTGAGTCTGGACCGGGACGTCTTTGCGGTCAAAGTCGTTCTGCCTCGGACGTCTCTAGCAACTCCGGTTGCACTCTGAGCCCCGTATGACGAGCCCACGTCCGCCCGACGATTTTCAGCAGGCCTTTAATCAACTTGACGGCGAGGTTGCGCGGTTACACCGCGAGTTCGACACGTATCGTGCATTGTTTTCCGGCAACGAAAGCATCGACTTATTGCGTCGCGCGAGTGAATTCACGATGGCGGTCATCAAGGACGCCCTGGCCTCGGATATATCTCGCGGCATCATCCGTCTTATCGACAAGTCCGCGCTTCTCGGTCAACCTCAGGTAACGCTGCTGTGGCTCGCCGATCGGCTGCCGGTGGACTTCGACCTTGCAGAGCGAGAGGGCCTAGCCGCGATTCTGCGCGACATTCGCGTGCTGACCGGACCTTTTCGCGACCATGGCGCAATGGCACCCATCAGGATCGACGTATCGATTCGTCGCGGACGCTTGCTGCGGGGCATGAGCCTGACGGACATCGCCAAGGTGCTGCACCTGATGCTGGATTTTGTCAATGTCGTCCGCACGCATTTTGGCAACGTTACGGTGCAATCGACGGATGTCATCCAAATTGGCAGTACGTCGCAACTGTTAACCGTCTTACGAGACGGCCTGGCGCTGCGAGATACCCGCGACCGCCTGCGGGCCGGGCGCATGTCTTTGGAACAGGCCTGCGCCTCGCTCAGCCTAACCTGATGCGGAACCTTCGCGCCGCCGCCTAATTCGCGTGCCAGCTTTCGATCGCACACAGCGCATGCGCGTCGTACCGCGCAGGTTCGCGTCCCGCGTGTTCTGTTCACCTGCCGGGTGCCTGGGCAGTAGACCGTCGACATGGCAGAATTGGCTTCGCGACGCACTACATCGTTCGCCGTCACCGTGCAAGGAGAGACCGTTGAAGTTGCAAGGAAAGAAGGCCGTCATTACCGGCGGAGCATCCGGAATCGGCCAGGGCTGTGCCATGGCCCTCGCGGCAGCAGGTGCCGATGTGGCGCTCAATGATCGAAGCGATGGACCTGGACTGCAGGCGGTGCTAGCCGATATTCGCAGGTTAGGCCGGCAGGCCGTCGGTGTTCCAGGCGACGCTTTCGACCGCGCCGAGTGCGAGCGGATCGTGGCCGCCGCCGTCGAAGGGTTGGGGCAGATCGACATTCTGGTCAGTAGCCCGGCTTACACGGCACGGGCACCGTTTCTCGACTTCGATCCCCAAAAGTTCGAAGCGGTTCTGCGCGGCACGCTGGTGGCCGGCTTTCACATCAGCCAATTGGTTGCGCGGCACATGGTCGATCGCGGCGCGGGGGGCAAGATCGTGTTCATCTCGAGCGTGCAGGCGCGAATTCCTTATACGCGCAGCGTGGCCTACAATGCGGCCAAGGCTGGACTGAATAACATGGCGTACACGATCGCCAACGAATTGTTGCCGCATCGAATCAACGTCAATTGCATCGAGCCCGGCTGGATCGATACGCCGGGCGAACGTGCCGCGTTCGGTGACGAAGCCATCGCGCGGGATGGTCCACAACTTCCCTGGGGTCGGCTAGGAACCGCGGCCGATGTAGGAAATGCCGCTGCGTTTCTCGCTTCGGAGGAAGCGGCCTATGTCACCGGAACGACACTGGTAGTCGACGGCGGGTTATGGCTCAAGGCGGCGCGCGCTTAGCCCCGCGCCTATTTGCAATCGCAAGTTACGATCCGAATCTCAACATGGCTTGAAGAATCCTCGTGAGCGAACCGTTAGTATTCCTCAACGGCGATCTGCTGCCGGCCTCGCGCGCGCATTTGGCGATTTACGACGCCGGCCTGGTATTTGGGGCCACGGTGACCGAGATGACGCGGACCTTCAGTCATCAACCCTTTCGTTTGCAAGATCACTTGGATCGACTGTTTCGCTCTTTGAGTTCCGTGGGATTCGACATCGGCATGTCTCGCGATGAGCTGTCCGAGGTTTCGCAGAAGTTGCTGGCACACAACGCGGCACAAATCGAGACTGACGATGAGTTGGGTTTGATCCATTTCGTCACCGCCGGCGAGTACAGCCGCTACGCCAGTTCGCCGAATCAGGCCGTCCGCACGACGCCCACGATTTGCGTCCACACGTTTCCCTTGGCATTGCACATGTGGGCGGCCAAGATCGAGCACGGAGCCCATTTAATCACTCCCCAGATCCGTCACGTACCGCCGGAGTGCTATGACCCACAGATAAAGAATCGCAGCCGGCTCCATTATTACCTGGCCGAGCAGGAGGCGCGATCCGTCGATCCGGATGCCTCGGCATTGCTCTTGGATCTGGATGGAAACGTCACTGAAACGAGCGCCGCCAACTTTCTCATGGTCGAACAAGGCACGATCGTTTCTCCCCCGCTAGCCCGTACTTTGCCAGGGATCAGCCGGCAGACAGTGAGCGAACTGGCAGGAAAACTCGGCATCCCGTTTGTCGAGCGCGATATCGCACTCTCGGAAGCTCTTCGCTCTGACGAGGCGCTATTGTCGAGCACATCCTATTGCCTTCTGCCGGTAACACGAATCAACGGCACGGCAATTGGCAGTGGGCAGCCCGGTCCTCTGTTCGCACGGCTCATCGACGGCTGGAGCGGATTGGTTGGCCTCGACATTCGACGGCAAATCCTCTGCAGCAGCGGCGGCAATTCCCGCCGTGGTATCTGACGTCAAAGTCCATCCGTGCAATGTGACAGCCCATCGAAGTTTATCGGTCTTGCGTGGTAACGAATGGGCCGGCACTTTCGTTGGCCCCTTGAAATCTGTCAGGGTATTGACGCCGGATGGCCAGCCGACAGGGTCACGCACCGTCGCGCCAGGCATTACACCTGCCTACAAATCCGCCAAAACCTACAGATTCGTTAGCTTCGGAAGCTCCTCTTGCGGGGTTAGATACGTAATGAATTAGAATAGGGATAAGCTCTCGGCCGATGGATTTTGAAGCGGACGACATCCGGCCGGCGCGGCACATCGAATTTCGGGGATCCCATGCGGACTGTACGCGTCGGTTCGGGGGCCGTGCTGTTGGTGCTGCTCGTGATTGGCAAAGCATATTGTGCTGCGCCCACGATGACCTCACGGCCGTCGAAAGAAGGCCTCGACTTCTTCGAAAAGCACATCCGACCCGTCCTCGTCCACAACTGTTACGAATGCCATTCGGGCGATGCCGCCAAAGCCAAGGGGCACTTGCTGCTTGATACTGCCGAAGGAATGCGCAAAGGGGGCGATTCCGGCGCAGTGATTCTACCTGGCCATGCCGATTCGAGCTTGTTGGTCGAGGCCATCCGCTACGAGGGGCTCGAAATGCCCCCCAAGGCGCAGCTGCCCGACGACGTGATCGAGGACTTTGTGCAGTGGATCGACATGGGCGCCCCTGATCCGCGCGTCGGCAAAGCGGCCAAGCCCAAGGGCAAGATCGATCTGGCCGAGGCGCGCAAGTACTGGGCCTTCCGACCGCCGAAGCGCGTAACGCCGCCCGAAGTGAACGACTCGCGATGGCCCTACAACGATATCGATCGTTTCGTGCAAGCACGCCGCGAGCAAGAACACCTGGCACCGGCGGCCGACACAGACCGCTTGACTTTGATTCGCCGCGTCACATTTGACCTGACAGGATTGCCTCCCACCCCTGCAGAAGTGGACGCCTTCTTGAAGGACCCTTCAGCAGGAGCGTTCGGCACGGTTGTCGATCGGCTCTTGGATTCTCCGCAGTTTGGCGAGCGCTGGGCACGGCATTGGTTCGATGTCGTTCGTTACGCGGAATCGACGGGCAAAGATCGCAACGTCCCCTACCGCTATGCCTGGCGCTATCGCGATTACGTCATCGACGCCTTCAATGCCGACAAGCCGTACGATCGATTTATCCTCGAGCAGTTGGCGGGCGATTTACTGCCGGCGCGCGGGCCCAAGGAAAAGAACGACCACGTCATCGCTACAGGGTTTCTGGCCTTGGGACCAAAAGCGGTCAATGCCAAGAATGCCGAACAGTTCGCCATGGACGTGATCGATGACCAGATCGATGTCACTGGCCGCGCCCTACTAGGGATGACGATCGCATGTGCCCGCTGCCATGACCACAAGTTCGACCCGATTCCCACCAGCGATTATTACGCGCTGGCGGGCATCTTCCGCAGCAGCGACACCTACTCCGGCATCGTGGCCGGCAAAAAGAGCGCCGTCGACGCCCAGCTGATCTCGTTGATCGACACGGACAAGAGCCAACGGCCTTCGCCCGAGCAACTGAAGGCGGCCAAAGCCCATCAGGAAGAGATCTCACAGATCGAATCGCAGATCGATAATGTGAAAAAGATGGCCAAACAGGCCCGCAAGGGTCCGAATCAAAAAAAGGGAAAAGGGAAGCAGCAAGCCCCTCGGACGCAGGTCAATCCGCAAGCAGTGCGCGAGCAAGTCAAAGAGTTGAATGACAAGCTCGAAAAGCTAGAGGCCGAGCCGACCCCGCCGGGTAACTACGCAGTCGGCGTCGTCGAGAGCGGGTCGCCGACGAATTGCCAGGTGCTGGTACGGGGCGAAATCAAGGACAAGGGCCCTGAAGTTCCGCGCGGCGTACTGACCGTGCTCAAGACGCCAGCGGCAAAAATCAATCCACGCCACAGCGGTCGCTTGGAGCTGGCACAATGGATCGCCAACAAGAGCAACCCGCTGACGGCTCGCGTAATGGTCAACCGCGTGTGGGGGCATTTATTCGGGCAGGGACTCGTCGATTCCGTCGACAACTTCGGCACGCTCGGCAACGAACCGAGCCATCCCGAGTTGCTCGATACCCTGGCTGTGCAATTCATGGACGAAGGCTGGTCGGTCAAGAAACTGATTCGCTCGATCGTCCTCAGTCACACCTATCAATTGAGCAGCGCGCATGACGCCAAGAATCACGATCTCGATCCCGCGAATCGGTACTTGTGGCGCATGGAGCGGCGCCGGCTGGATGCCGAGGAAATTCGCGACGCCATGCTGGTGGCTAGCGGCCAGTTGCAGTTAGAGCGGCCCGAAGGCTCGCCCGTCATGCAACTCGGCAACGGTCCGGTACGCGGCCGCGAGCTGCAAGACGTACGCAAGCCGAACAGCTTGCGCAGCATCTATCTGCCCATGATCCGCGGAAACGTTCCCGACATGCTGCAGGTATTCGACGCCGCCGACCCGAGCCTGATCGTCGGCAAGCGCGATGTTACGACGGTGCCGACCCAGGCCCTGTTTTTGATGAACAATCCCTTCGTTCTGCAGCAGTCGTCCGAAATGGCCAAGCGAATTCTGGCGGAAAAAGATCGCGACCAGTCGACCAAAATCGACCTGGCCTATCGCAACGCACTCACTCGCCTGGCCACCAAGGACGAACACCAGCGGGTGGCGAAGTACCTGAACGAGTATCGTCACGCGTTGGAACAGGCAGGTGGTAAGGTCAGCCCGCAAGTGGCGGCTTGGACCAGCTTGTGCCAGACCCTCTTTGAATGCGGCGAGTTTCGTTACGTTTATTGATCTGCACCTCTTAGCTCTGCAGGGCATGAACATGGCCAACAATATCTTCAAGCACGGTCTTTCTCGACGGGCACTCCTGAAGACTGTGTCCTGCGGCTTTGGCTATCTGGCCTTGGCCGATCTGGCCTCGCAGACACTTGCCACGGAGTCGCCGAACGTTCTGGTGCCCAAATCCACACACTTTCCTGCCCGCGCCAAGCGGGTCATCTTTCTGTTTATGGCTGGCGCGCCTTCGCACGTTGATACCTTCGATTACAAGCCGAAGCTACAGGCAGATGATGGCCGCCCGGCCGACGGTAAAGGGGCTTCGCGCAAGTTGATGAAGTCGCCGTTCAAGTTCGCAAAGCACGGACATTCGGGCCTGTGGATCTCGGACATATTTCCCAATCTGGCGACACATGCCGATGATCTCTGTCTGCTCAACAGCATGTATACCGACGTGGGCGTGCATCCGCAGGCCGTGATCGAAATGCACACCGGCACGTTCCGCTTTCAACGCCCATCGATGGGGGCCTGGACGCTGTATGGTTTGGGGAGCGACAACTCCGAGCTGCCCGGGTTCATTACGATCAATCCCACCGGCGGCGCGCCAACCTACGGCAGTGCCTTTTTGCCGGCCTCGTACCAGGGCATCAAGATCGATGGCGTGCAGGAGAAAAACGGTGGCGGCCGCATGGCCAATATCGCCAACCCACGACTGTCTGCCGAATTGCAGCGCAAGCAGCTCGACCTGTTGGCCAGCTTGAATAAAGATCGCCTGGCCAAGGATGGCGTCAACACCGAACTGGAGGGCCTGATCGAATCCTACGAGCTGGCTTTCCGCATGGAAGGAGCCGTGCCGGCGATCATGGATATCTCGAACGAGACGCAAACCACGCGCGACTCCTACGGCGTCGGCACCAAGGGGACCGACAATTTCGGGCGGCAGTGCCTGATCGCGCGGCGGTTCGCCGAAGCTGGCGTGCGCTTTATCGAACTGGGCATGGGGGGCTGGGATCAGCACAATGACCTGCGCGCAAAGCTGACGACAAACGCGCGCAGCATCGATAAGCCCATCGCGGCTTTGCTCGCCGACTTGAAACAACGCGACATGCTCAAGGACACGCTGGTCGTATGGGGGGGCGAATTTGGCCGTACGCCGGCTGCGCAAAAGTCTGACGGTCGTGATCACAACGCCAGCGGATTCAGCATGTGGATGGCCGGCGGCGGAGTGAAGGGGGGCTATCGTCACGGCGCCACCGACGAGCACGGCACCAACGCCGTCGACAAGAAAATGCACATCAACGATCTACACGCCACGATGCTGTATCTACTTGGGCTCGATCACACCAAGCTGACGTACCAGTACAGCGGCCGCGAAGTACGCTTGACCGACCTGGCCGGCCAGGTGGCACACGACATTGTCGCTTAGCGCCCGCGGTGGCCTTGCGACATCAGCGCCCGGGCGGACGTGTGCCCACACGGCGCAAGAAGAGCAGCAGCGTTCCGCCGCAACACCCCAGCAGCCACGTCGCGGGTTCTGGCACGGCTGATCCACTGCCTGCCCCGCTTCCTGTGCCGTAAGTCGCCAACCAATTGCCGGCGATCGTGTTGACGTCCAAGCCATTTACGACACCGTCGCCGTTGACGTCGCCAGCCACATTGCTGCCGACGGCCAACCAGTGTCCGGCCAGCTTATTGATGTCCAATCCGTTGACGATGCCGTCGCCATTGGCGTCACCAAGTCCCGGTGGCGGCGGGGCGTAGCTGATCACGTAGTTTGAATACGGACCGAGCGTAGCGGCCAGCGTGTCGGAGCCTCCGTAGGTCAGACCCGCATGCTGTAGAATCTGCGCTTCGCTGAATAACGGGACCCCGGCGTTGTAGCCGGTATCCAGGGCCTGCGCAAACAGATTGCCCAGCGTCCCCTGCAAAGTGGTGTATGGGTGGATGCCATCAACGCAGAATCCGGCGGTCGACGAGGTACTGCTCGTGCTTTGGGTCAGGTTGATCGTCACGTTGCCAATCTTGACCGTGGTGTTGAAGCTTCCTTCGGAACCAAACACCTTGCTGATCATCGCCGACAGATCGGCAACCACGATGTGATCCGATTGCGCGATACCATTGATGCCCGTGTTGACCTGTGCCACGGCGTTGGCAACCAGTTGCCGTTTGGTCGCGTCGGGATAGTCGGCTTGCACGGTGGGCGTGATGCCGTAGTCCGGCACGGTCGCCACGACGACTTTCACACCGGTCGGCAGAATATCGCCGAGCGCGGTGCTGATGTTCGAGACCACGCTGTTGACGTAGCTCGTAATTTGCGACTGCGACCACACGCCCCCGTAAATGTCGTTGTAGGCCGTCGTGCCGGGACCAAAATCATTGGCCCCGATGGCGAATACCGCGTAGTCGATACCCGCGCCGCCGGCGTTTGGAATCTGCGCAGCCAAGCCGCTGGCCTGGCCACCAGACAGAACCGTGGAGCTGGTCGCGCCGGCTAGCGCCCAGTTTTGGTTGTATCCCTCCCCGCGCGGAGGAGGATTCGCAGGGCTCGTGACGAGTGGTCCAAGGTTCGCGCTGTCATAGGTGGCAAACTGCTCGGTCCAGTTCGTCGCGTACGTGCGGCCATTGAACATGTACTCATCGCTCAGGCTGTCGCCCATGACTCCCAGGTTGATCTCGGCCCGCGCTCGCTCGGGCGACAAGATCACCCCAAGCAACGTGATCGCAGCTACGCGAGACCAGAGCCGACGAAACGTCAACTTCATGACGGCACTCCCCCGAACGCAGGACTGGAGGCGAGAAACGCTTCTGACGAGCGGCGCAACTGACGTGGTTTTCGCAAAGGAGCCAACTAGTGACCGACCTGACTTCGCGAAGACATTGCTCAGCCTAGATCACGCCCGACGGCGATACAAGCAAAAGGCCACGGCAGGGCCAACAGCCCAACACCTGGGCGTGGCAAAGCAGGCTGGTCGGGGAACCTTTTGCTAGGCTTTTCACACCGTGGGAATGTGAGGGCCCAATCAGCAGTCGCCGCACATGCCGCGCTGCCGCCCAGCCACTCGGCGTCATCCAAATGCTACTTGGCCGGTTTCAAGTGCGCATCGTCCAGCTTGTCGACCGACCACAACAGGCCGCGTGTCACCAAGTCGAGATACCGCGGATCTGCCACTGTCTGATTGTTGTGCCCCAAGGTTGTGGCGAACACCTTGGCCTTGCCGTTGTACGTGTTCGTCCAGGCCACGATGTAATTCATCGTGGTCGCCTTGCCGTCGCGATTCTTTACCTCTTGCGCACCACGGGCCAGGGGCCGTGCCGTATCCAATAGTTGCCCGGCGCTGTTGTTGTAAAGTTCCTCGTTGACCGTGGTCCAGTTTTCCAGGGCCTTTGTAATCGGACTTTCGCGATCGACGAACGTTATTGCGATAGGCTGTTGTGGACCGTGCCCCGTGCTTTGCAAGCCGGTGAACTCGAACCATGGCGTGACGTTCGGGTATCCCTCGCTACGATAACAGTGCATACCGCAGTGCAACACCACGGCAGGCAATCCCGCGCGGTGCGGCTTGAGGATGCCATCGATGACCTGTATATCTTTCACATCCGATGAGCACTCGTCGTGAATGATCACGTCGAAGCCGTCGGCCCAATCGGGGTTGTCATACACAGGATTCTTATGCGCTGTGGTCTTGTCTGGGTCGTAGGCGATGGTCCACACGACATTCGCCCGGGCCGAGATCCCTGCGGTCAGAATGTCTTTCTGCTTGCCGTAATCGTGACAGCACCCACCGAGGACCAACAGTGCCCGGATCGGCTTCGTATCTGCGCCACGCACCGCGCCAGAGAGCGCCACGAGCAGGCAAAGCGAGACCGCAACGCACCTACTCAAATCCAATCCCCTCATGCAAGTTCTCCCTGGCAACCTTGATAATGTTGATGGCGGAAACGTACTGCCCACCGAAAATGGGCCCGTGCCCAAATGCTGTTCAGCATTGACCTCATGCGGTCCCTCAGGGACACGATTTCGATCTGCGATCATCGCCCGAGGAGACCCGCTTGGCAAGCGTAGTGCTTGCTTGGACGTAGGCACCGTGCCAGACTAACGCCCGGCCGGCCGCGCCGGTGCGTACCAATTGGTGGATTCGGCGGTGATTTCCGGCCACATTTCGTCGCAGGAGGTTCAATCCATGGGATGCAGCACCCATACACCGGCTATCTTGGCGCAGCATTTCGCAGCTGTTTCTTATGAGGGATGGCGTGCGTGGCGCGTTATCGCCGGATTGGCCGCCACGATGTTCTTGCTGCTCTTTTCGTTGGGCGCACTGCGTGCCGAGGAGCCGGCCTTGGAAAAGCAGACGATCGCCTACAAAACCGTCGGCCCGACGAAGATTCATGCCGACGTCTATCGTCGTAATGATGACACGCCACGCCCGGCTGTTGTGTGGATCCACGGCGGCGCCCTGATCATGGGCAATCGCGACGGGATTCCTCGCGAGATCCGTCAACTTTGTCGGGAGCAGAACTATGTCTTGATATCGCTCGACTATCGCCTAGCACCTGAAATCAAACTGCCGGGAATCATCGAAGACATTCAGGACGCGTTTCGTTGGATTCATACCGACGGCGTCCGACAATTCCACGTCGACCCGGCCAAGATCGTGGTGAGTGGCGGATCAGCCGGCGGCTATCTCACGATGATGACGGGCATCTGCGTCGAGCCACGCCCCCGGGCGCTAGTCACCTATTGGGGCTATGGCGATGTCGATGGTCCTTGGTATGTCACGCCGTCGGCCCACTACCGACAACAGCCGCTGATTTCGAAGGAGGATGCGTACCGCGTCGTCGGTGGCGAGGTGCAGACCGGCAGCGATAGTAAACCGCGTGGCACTTATTATCTATATCTGCGCCAGAACGGCTTGTGGACGCGCGAGGTCACGGGCTTCGATCCAGACACGGACAGCGCCAGGCTCGACCGCTACTGCCCGGTGCGTAACATCACCCCGCAATATCCTCCGATCCTGATGATCCACGGCACGGCCGACACCGATGTTCCCTATCAGGAGTCGGCCGATATGGATAAGGAACTAACAAAGCAGGGCGTAGCGCACGAATTCGTCACTGTCGAAAAGGGCGGCCACGGCCTTGGCGGCGGCGACCCCCAGGCGATTTCCGCTGCCCATCAACAGGCACTCGCCTTCATCCGCAAACACTTGGACTGAAGTGCCGTGTTCCTTAAGCGTTTTCCACAGTGCAACCGTCGGTTCTCTAGGAACTTCTGATCGCAATGAATACGCGAACCATATTTTGCATTCTTGCACTTCCCGCCATTCTAGGAAGTGTCGCTACTTCTCAATCCGCATCGGCGCAGGATAGTAAGCCGCCCGGCGCGCAGCCCGAAGAGTTTGCCGGGGCCGACTGGTCGCAGGTGGGCGCCGACAGTGGTGGCAAGCGTTTTTCTGCACTACGGCAAATCAACAAAGACAATGTGCAAAAACTCGAGGAGGCGTGGGTTTACCACACACATGACGCCGGCGAGAAGACAACCATCGAATGTACGCCGATCGTCATCGACGGTGTTATGTATATCACGACCGCGCGTACCAAGGTCGCTGCGCTCGACGCGGCGACTGGCCAAGAAATCTGGCGATTCGATCCCTATGACGACGATTCCAAGAAGTGGATCAGGGCCTCCGGTGGCGTGAATCGCGGCGTGGCCTATTGGTCGGACGGCCACCCGGGCGGTGACCGCCGGATTCTAGCGGGCCTATCGGATGGACGCTTAATTTCACTGGACGCCAAAACGGGACGACTCGATTCCGGCTTCGCGACGAATGGACAGCTCGATCTGCGCAAAGGCATCGAGCGCGACATCTCGAAAATGTCATACGGTCCGACGTCGGCTCCGATGATCTTCGAGGACGTGGTGTTTCTGGGATTTTCCAATGACGAAGGCCATCCAGGATCACCAGGTGACATCCGCGCCTTCGATGTGAAAACTGGACAACAGCGCTGGCGGTTTCACACCGTACCGCGGCCGGGGGAAGATGGCTACGACACCTGGCCGCCGAATGCTTGGGAACGGCGCGGTGGTGCCAACGCCTGGGGTGGGCTGACACTTGATAAGGCCAGTGGCATGTTGTTTTGTGGCACTGGTTCGGCAGGCGCCGATTTTTACGGTGCAGACCGCACAGGCGCGGGGCTCTTCGCCAATTGCACGCTTGCCTTGGACGCGCGCACGGGTCGTCGCGTCTGGCACTTTCAGACGGTGCACCACGACCTTTGGGACCATGACAATCCTTGCCCACCGGTAGTCGTCAGCGTGCAACACAAGGGCCGTACGATTGCCGCCGTCGCGCAGCTGACGAAGACGGGATACTGTTATCTTTTGGATCTTAAAACGGGATCGCCGCTCTTTCCCGTGCGCGAGCAACCGGTGCCTCCCTCGGACATTCCCGAAGAGACGGCGTTCGCCACGCAGCCCATCCCCGACAAGCCCCCGCCATTTTCTCGGCAGACGTTCACCGATGACGATATCACTACAATTTCGCCGCGGTCCCGCGACTTTGTGCGTGCCGAGCTAAAGACTCTCCGCTACGGACAAGCCCATATACCACCGAGCGTGCAGGGCACTGTGGTCACTCCGGGCTTTCACGGAGGCGCGACATGGAGCGGTGGCTCGTTCGACCCGTCGACAGGCTATTTGTACGTAAACTCTAATGAACTTCCGGCCATCATCGCCATGCACAAGGATGAGCATGGTGGATACCGATTCGGCGGCTACCGGAATTTCGAAGACGACGCCGGCTATCCGGCAATAAAGCCTCCTTGGGGACGTTTGACGGCGATCGACCTGAACAAAGGCGAGTTCGCCTGGCAGGTCGTGCTGGGAGAAGTCCCGGCATTGATCGCTCGCGGCATAGCTCCGACCGGCACGGAAAACTTCGGCGGTACGATTGTCACCGCCGGCGGGCTGGTGTTTATCGCAGGCACGAAAGATGAAAAATTCCGCGCCTTCGACAAACACAGCGGCAAAATACTGTGGGACCATCAGCTCGACGCGGGAGGTTACGCCACGCCCTGCACTTACGCGGCGGGCGGACGACAATTCGTCGTCATTGCTTGTGGCGGCGGTGGCAAATTGAAAACCAAGTCGGGCGATGCATTCGTTGCCTTTGCCTTACCGCAGCCGGGTACTAAATAGCTGTTTCAAATCCCCCTCACCGCCAGCAGCATGGCACGGCCCAAAGACCCGTCGGATGGTTGCGATGATAGAAATCGTCTTGCGACCCCCAGGGGCGTCCACGTTGCAACTGGCGGCAGTTGTCGCCGGCGCTCGGGCAGCGCTCGAAAAGATTGCGGTGCCAAACAGCTCGAGACATGTCACCCAACGAAAATAGAGCGTCCCCGCTGGTGATCCTTCCGAACGCGAATCGTCACTGGCGAGTGCCTGGCGCCGACCCCCGAGATCGGCACCGAGGTAAGTAGCAATGCTACCGTGGCCAAAGTGTTCCGAAGGTGGCACAACAAATCCAACGAAAACGCAAGTATTAATGTATTTTCCATGCGCCGCACGGGGCACAGCTCGTACTAGCGGGCAATAAATACTGCGGCAACGGCCCGATGGGGACGTCGGTGAATCGGCCCTGTTCAACGCGCCCCGTCGAATTGTCCAGGCCACGACTGACGGTTTGAATCGGCCGCCGCTCCGCTGCCTGCCGATCGAGACCACGTCAACGGGCGGGCACCGGGCAAGCCAACTGGCCTGTTTTGTTATGGCGGTTTTGCTAGGCTGCATTTGGGTCGTCCGGGCCAGTAGCCACGATTTCGGATGCCCAACCATCACGCAGGGGTTAGCAACATGAGATGTGGTACTGATGAGTCGTTTATTTTTAATGCTGTTTCTCGCCTGCGCTGCTTCCGTTACTAAGTGCCCGACCGCCCTGGCCGGGCCGATCGCCGTCCCCGCCGGTTTGACTGCCGGCGACCAATATCGTTTGGTCTTTGTCACCAGCACGTCGACCAATGCCCTGTCGAATAACATTGGCTACTACAACTCGTTTGTGACCAATGCCGCCGATCTAGATCCCGCGCTTGTCGCGCTGGGGACGACATGGACAGCGCTCGCCAGCACTCCGACAGAGTCCGCCCGCGATAATACGAACACCAGCCCCTCCTCGATGAGCGTGCCCATCTACAATACGGCAGGCCAGCTTGTCGCGACTTCCAACGCCACTTTGTGGGATGGCAGCATCGCGCATTCAATCGCGTTTGACGAAAATGGCGTGCCGCCAATCCCAGGCTACACCGAGGTGTGGACAGGCACGGGTACTTCGGGTGCCCCCGATGATCCTTCCGATCCGCTCGGCACAGCGATTCCCGTTTGGGGAGATACCAAGTCTGCCATGTCCAATTGGATCGACACGGGCGGATACTACGAGGCTGCCGGGAACCACACCATGTACGCCATCTCTGGACCACTTACCGTGGTGCCGGGGGACGTAAATCGTGACGGCGTGGTTAACGGTCTTGATATCAGCGTCGTGGCCAGCAACTGGTTGCAAACCGGCATGCACATGCCCGGCGAGTCGAGCAGCCAGCAAGTGGCGAATGGCCTCGCGATCAGCTTGGTAAATTCAAACTGGCTAAAGACCGCCGGCGACGCGACTACCAGCAGTATGGTCAGTGCGTCTGGTCAAGTGAGCGTCGTCCCCGAGCCCGCAACAATCGTCACGGCCGCAATCGGCGGACTTGCGTTAATGGCCTGTCGCCGCCGAAGGGCGTGACACATCGGTCCTCTGCCGTCGTTTCAAACCGTGGCCCTGGCTCGTCTCGAAAACCTTAAAACCGTCCATCGGCGGGACTCTGCGTGTCGACCAATTCACGAGGGTCCCAAAAAACACCTCAGGGCTCGCGACGACGAACCCAGTCCGCGTTAAGTGAAATCCAGTTCGCGAATGGATCATTCGCCGGCCAGGAAGGCCGTGGACTACTGCTGGTCAACCTATGCCAGTACATGCTGACCCGCGGCAGCGTGACCTCTAACCCAAATCCCGAATTATGCGGCCCGTACTCAGTTTCTGTTGCACCTGCTGGAATTCGTCCCAATAGTCGCGGCTGAAATCGATCCCCAGATGAAAGAGGATCGTCGCCGACAGATCGGCCGGCGACACGGGACGATCCTTCACAAAGGCCCCGATCCGATTCGTCTCGCCATATACCTGGCCTCCACGCACGCCGCCGCCGGCCAGTAAGACGGTAAAGGCATGAGGCCAGTGATCGCGTCCGCTCTTTTCGGTCATGCCATTCTGTACGATCTGTCCAATGCGAGGCGTCCGGCCGAACTCGCCTGTCACCACGATGAGCGTCGTTTCGAGCAACCCACGGTCGGCCAGATCTTCCACCAAAGCTGCAAAACTCGCATCGAACGCCGGCGCCAGGCGATTCTTGAGCGACGTGAAATTGTGATTGTGCGTATCCCAGAAAGGGGAGACCTTTTCGTCTCGGCTGTCATCGTCCCAATTGACCGTGATCAACGAAACACCGGCCTCGACCAGTCGTCTGGCCAGTAGCAGGCTTTGCCCGAACTTTCCGCTGCCATAGCGAGCCCGCGTTGGCGACGACTCCTTGTCGAGTCGGAACGCCTCGTGAGCCCGCAGGTCGCCAAGCAGCGAAAAGGCCGTGTCGGCATGGTTGGCAAATGTCTGCACGGTTGGCTCGCCTGCGAGCGACAGGGGCAGCACGTTTTGCAACTGGTGCAGCAATTCGCGGCGGGCTCGCACTCGATCGACCTGCACGTCGGCGGCCAGTCGGATGCCCTGTACCTCAAATCCTTCGTCGCTAGGATCGCCTTGGACAAGGAACGGATTGTGCATTTCGCCCATCCGCCCGCCCGTCTGGCCGGCAATGCGTTTGTCCTGTCCGCCGAACTGCGTGTACCACGGCAGCACCACCGAAGATGGTAATGCAGCGCGGCGCTCGGCGAAGCGCATCGTGAGGGCCGCCAGCGATGGCCAATCCTCCGAACGGGCCTGATCGGTCACGGGCGGACCGAAATACGGCCGTCCAGAATACATCTCGCTGCATGCCGGGCCATGCACTGGCATGCGATGCTCCATCGAACGCAGCAGGCAAAGCTTATCGATTTGCGTTGCCATCCGCGGCAGATGTTCGCAAATCTGGATGCCCGGCACGCTAGTTGAGATCGGCTCGAAGTCGCCGCGAATTTCTCGGGGCGCCTGCGGTTTCATATCCCACAGATCGATGTGGCTGGGGCCACCGAAAAGGAAAATGAAGATACACGAATTGTGCCGACCCCGCGCGGGTGCAGCATCAATGGGCTCGGCGGCGCGTAAGCGCGCTAAATCGAAGCTGCTGAGCCCCAGTTGGCTCAATCCGCCTATACGCAGCAACTCGCGCCGCGACAGCGGACTGCCAGACGTAGTTTGCTGCTCGGTCGCTCGGAAAATCGAAAACATGGCAAACCATCGGCCAGCGAGAGGCCACGTATATTATGTCAATTCCAACCGCCTGGGCCCACGACGGCGATTATCAATTTGCAGTTTCCGCTTGTGAATGGCTTACTGTCAACTGACTTTTTCCCAAACCGACTGAGTCTGGATCCGGGCCAAAGTCGCACTAAACGCTGAAGGTTGACCAGATACTCCCGATGCTGCAGGAGGAGCGTAAATCGACTGAGACACGTCTCGTCCGATGTTTTAGGTTCGCTGAGACGTCAACGTGTGGTCAAGCCGCAAGCATCCAGGAAACGAGCTTTATTCGGCCTAGTTCAAAGGTAAGGTCGCCCGGACTAGCCCGACCCCGCGTCTGCGCCATCGGAAGTAACGCCGGAAACATGACCCGATGGCAAAATGCGTCCGGAATCGTCAAAGCTCGCTACAGGCTTGTTCTTGGGAGTCGACCGACAGCGGGGTCGGCCCTGGCGATGATCTCGTCGATGACCGCCGTCTTGGCGTCAGCATAGTTCTGGATGTACGCCCAGTCTTGCGATGCGAGCTCGCGCTTTTTGGACTCGTAGAGCAGGCGGTCAGCAGCATCGGATCGCAGGTGATTCCGAAATCGCAGCATGCGGTCGACTTCTGGGCAGCCGACTGTGAAGACGTGCAGGTTCACATCCGTGTCGGGCCCTTTGAACATCCGGTGTTCCCACCAATCGGGCTCACGAATGCGCAACTCATATCCGTTTGACTCAAGCGGTGTCACGTAGGCCGGCTCATCATTTGAGTCAGCCACTTCCATCAAGATGTCGATGATCGGCTTGGCCGCAAGACCAGGCACCGAAGTTGAGCCTACGTGCTCGATAGTTATGGCCTTGTCGCCAAGCACTTGCGTGACACGTGCCGCCTCTCGCGCAAACATGTCGGGCCAAGCAAAGTCATACTCGGCTAAAATAACAGGTCCGCCATGCAATCTGGCACCCCCGATGGTGCGTGCTTCGATGTCTGCTTCGATCGCGGGCATCCGTTCTTTTTGGGGGTCTTCCATATGCTCGACGATTCGGTTAGCGGTGGTATTTCATGTGTGCCGCCGTCAGCAGCGACAACGTCGAGCGTTCGAGAATGGCTGCGGCTGTGATGGGAAATGAGACACGGCATTACCGCAAGGGGCGACTTAGCCAGAAAACCAGACCGCCGGCACGACGGGCACGATCGCAAACACGATATAGGTCACAGCAAGTCCAATCAAGGTTGTCGGTTCAAGAGAAGAAAGCCGCCAGTACTCTCGACTACGAATCGTGGGCCGTGCCTTTCCTAGCCATCTGAGCGCGACGCAAATACCAACGAGCACGGCGGCAAACACTCCTCGTCCAGCCCACACGCGATGCTCGTCCGGAACCATCCCCCAACGCATCGTTCGCTCCTCGTTGCACCGCGAACCGGATCTTTCGTCCGTTGAGCTTCGTTCAGACTTTGCCAGATGTTCGCTGGCCATCATGACAATGTCAAAGTCCGATGTCTGGAACTAGGAGATGTAGCTGACCGACATTTATTGCTGGGCCAGGGTTATAAACGGTGTTGATCGGGGATCGATTGCTGCTTCTTTTCTTCGCGCGAAGCGCTTCGTCATTTCTTCGACGTTCATGCTGGCAAACGCCTTGCGACAGATCGCCATGCCAGCTTCGCGGTCAGTTTCCTGCGCTGCCTGACGGCTCTTAAGAATCGTCAGAGCGCGCGGCAGATCACCCAATACGGCCAGCGGTCTTTCCCCGATCCTGGCGGCATTTTCGTGCGCCAGGGAAAGAAAGCGATGTCAGGCGCCGGTTCCGGGCGGCGAAAGACCAGGTGGTAGGGAGTCCAGCCCCCATGCAAGCTTGGGCCATCGCGATGAAGCTCAACCGTCATAAAAAAGTCGCCTTGCACGCGCAACGTCAGCGGATCGAGGCACGTCGCGGTAGACGTGCAAAAAGGGACGCCGACAAGCTCGTTACGCTGGACGGCGACCTTGATTCACCTGAAGGGCGTCAGCTTTACAGGCAGATGCTCCGGGACACGAAAGAGCAAAAGACCACATCGGTCCCTGCCCGCTGATTGGCGTACCGTTCGCACGCTTTCGCTATTTGGTTAAAGCGGACAATCTGCGTGCGTGTCGCCAGCGTCCCTAAAGTTGTCTCGTGGCCACCGGCACGGGTGGCCGTCGAGACCCTAGTCCGCTTCTACCGGCCGGGTGAGCACGGAGGAGAAGCGGAAAATACAATCAAATCAAACCCCTACGGCTGCAAGCCGAGATTGATCTCTGCCCTGAACGAATCGCAGCCTTACAAAATGCTTGAACAGGCGCGTTCTATCGTGCGGTAACACGCGTCCAACGACGCAGTGGATCACCACGGGATTGCGGATCGCAATACCATGGCCCGGCACGTTCCTCAATCCAGCTGGACGCACCCCACGGCGTACCTTTCGGGGCATGCTGGGGGCACGTTCTGCGGCCAGCGCATGAAAACGGCCGGAAGGCGGGGCAGGAACCTGAGCGGCCCGCCCGCTTTGTTCAAATGAGCGTTTCATCTGCTACCCTTCTTCAGCACAACCGAGACATGGCCTTCGCGATAAGTCAACGGTACCTTGGCGCGCAGAGCAGCTTTTCTTCTACTTTTATTCCCGCAGCTCTTCATTCCTCGTTCATGTTTTCTCGCCGTCTAAAAGCGGCACATCATGCGATTCATGTCTGCCCTCGTCGCAGTCATCGTTCTGCTAATGGCCCCATCCGCCCAGGCCGTGTCGTTGGTTGTGATGCCGGTCAACAGCAATATTGGCGTCGCCGTGGCCAAGGCATTTATGATTGGCGTGCAGGTCACCGCCGCCGATCTGGCAGCAAGTCCCCATGCGACTCTATTCGTCCAAAAAGATCGCCTTCAAAGGTGGCAATGCGAATACTCCGGTTCAGGCCGGATCGGGCCTGGGACACGTTCCGCCCTGTTGTCGAACCCGTAGCCGCCAGTTAGTCTGTTCAGTTCGTCGTGCCTACCTGCGCACGCGCGTGACTTCAACAAAACGATCCGTTCGCACTATCGTCAGTTACCATCTAGGAGGGGCGCACAGTGAAATTTAGAGCTTGCCTAATCGTTGCTTTTGTTCTGGCAATGGCGACTTCTGCCCAGGCAGTGCAATTGGTTGTGATGGCCGTCAACAGCAATATTGGCATTGCTGGCGCTAAGGCGTTTACGATTGGCTTGCAGGTCACTACCGCCGACGTTGCTGCTAATCCCGGCACGCCGGACCTGTTCGTGCAGAATATCTCGATCACCGGCAATGCCCTTGGCCCGATTCAGGCCGGTGGGGTAAATAACGTGCCGGATATTCAGACCGCCTGGACGTTTGTCGATGCCAACAGTCCAAACTCCATTTCCAATGGCGGTTCCGGTGGACCGAGCTTCCCGACCGCAGGCGCCGCCACAACCGCACTGTACAAGGACAGCTGGTGGTACTCGAGCGACTTCGGATCGTTGCAAGGTATCAACGGCTTCGCCAACGACGGCACGACCGACAACTTCGGCACCGTCAGCACCGTTGACAGCGGGCAAGGCGTCTACGCACAGGGGCCAGCTGCCGCGATGGGCACGACGGGATATCTTTTCAGGCGCCTAGCTACGGGTGTAACCGGTGGTGGTGCAGCCGTGGGCGGCAACAATGCGGACATGGGGTTCTCCGGCATATACGGACCCCTGGGGCAAAACCGGTTGGATCAGGCTCCGTTGGCGAGCCAGTTCGTGAACGGTGTGCTGACCGTCCCTTTGGCTCAGATAATTTCCAAGGGTGACATACACCTTCCGGATTTCTACAACAACGGTGCGGGCCAGTTCATCGGAATCGGCGGGACCGCCTACAACTATTTTGGTGGCGTTGCCGCTGCTAGTGCTGATCCAGGCGTACTAACCATTGACTTTGCCACTGGCCAAATCGCGATCCCCGAGCCTTCCTCGCTGATCCTCGCCGCGTTCGGCGGAGTCGCGCTGCTTGCGTATCGCCGTCGACGATAGATCCGCAGTTTGCATCGCCGTGACTGCGTAAATTACCCGAGCAAGTCCGCGCAATCAATCTTATGGGATCTAGTGCTGACAGCGGCTAATGTCGCCCGCCGATCAATTGCTCATCGATCAGCGGCAGATAAGCAACCACGCCCTCAATCCAGCACTCTTACACGCACGTTGCGGTAGCGGACGAATTCCTTGGTGTGGTCGCCGCCGCCGTGGACCTGCAGCGCGATGCCGCCGGTATCGGGATGACGTTTTTCCGTGTCCTTGAATTCCATGAAACGGACGCGGTTGATCCAGGTCGTGATCTGCGGCGGGTTTCCTTCGATCCGAGCCCGCAGTTCGTTCCATTTGCCGTGTTGCCACAGCTTGGGCCAATCGGCCGGCTTGATCGGTAGTGGGAACGCGCAATCGTGCTGCTTGATCTCGGTGACCTTTTCCAGGAAATCGAAGTTGCGCAGGTGAATACCGCCGGTCAGCCCCTCGCCATAGACGCCGGCCAGGTTGCCTGCGGAGTGATAATCGACCATGTATTGATAGGCCTGCCCTTTTTCGTTGCTGCGCAGGAACAATCCGCTGTCGGGGCCGAAGTCGTTGTTCATCTCGACCACGACTTCGAAATTGCCGTACTGCTTGTCGGTGAGAATGATGCCGCCGTTGCCGGGAATGTCTTGGCTTCCCGTGATCGCGCCATCTTCCACGACCCAGCGACCGCCACTCTTGTGCTTGCTCTTGCCGCTGTGACCGGTTTCGGCGCTGACGTGCCAGCCGTCCAGGTTCTTGCCGTCGAAGATCGTGGCGAACCCCTTGTCGTCGAACGTATCGCGGCGAAACTCCTCGGCCGCGGCGCGGTCGAAATGCGACGTGGCGCAAACGAAAAGCACAAACGCATAGATCGATCGCATCGGTGTCAGGCTCCTGTTGATTTGCTCGGCAAAGCCAGGCCGGCGGCCAGCCCTGCGATGAGTCGACCAGAATAACACGCGCGCCGTGGCCAGACTACCACTCGGATGTCGGCGGCGCCCGCTGAAAAACGCTCGCCGGCTCTTCCTGGAACCTAGCAACTTCACGGCCCGGGGATTTCCCGCGCTTGCCGCACGTGCCAACAGACGCCTCCCGGGTCGATGATGTGCATCTCTCTGCCCCACGGAAAATCGGTCGGCGGTTTGAACCGGACACCCGGAAAACGCGCGGTGATTTCCTGGCTGTCTAATTCCTGCCAGTAGAGATCCAAGTCGGGCACTT
>DASXEJ010000362.1 GCA_036490175.1 Pirellulales bacterium
CTGGTCCGACGCGGCCCGAGGTTGGATCGTCCCTCCGTCGGCCGCTGGCGCACCAAAGGGTCGGCGCCGGGGCGAGACACTCGGCAAGCTGGGGTGTCCAAGCCCGAAACGGATCGGGCCAAACAGGTTACGGGCGAAATAATTGACGACAGCAGCTCCCCTACCTAGACTAATGGGCGAGGAGATTGTTCCTGTTTTTTTCGGCTGCGCAAGATCATAAGTCCTTTTGAACGCGTTCTCAAGCGGGATGGGGATTCGGAGACGTGCTGGTACGGTTGGTTTTGGGCCTGAGTTTTAGAAATCGTGTGCCTATTGGCACGGTTACATATACGAGTAACGCTTCTTTCGCGGTGACGGTTCCACGGCAATGCTCGCACTGAGACGCGCAAACTATGTTCGGTGAACTCCTTCCCGTCGGTGGCGGCGATCCTATTCCTCTTCTGAAGAAGAGTTTGCTGGTCGGGCGTCGCGAAAGCTGCGACATCGTGCTCCGGTTTTCCAACGTGTCGGCGCATCATTGCCAACTGACGCTCACCGGCGGCTATTGGTATGTGAAAGATCTGAAGAGTCGCAATGGTGTGAAGGTGAACGGCTCGCGCGTGGAAGAGAAGCGCCTCGATCCGGGCGATTCGTTGGCGATCGCACGGCACACCTATGACGTCCAATATTCGCCGGTCGATCTGGGGGCGGTCGGTCCGCCGCCTGCCGAGGATTTGCCGGCAGATTTCATGCAGCAATCGTTGATGGAGCGGGCCGGACTCGCCGGGCGAGGGAAGCAACCTCTCTTCAAGGCCGACAAATCGGGAGCCGTGCCCGAACGTTACGATTTGTTGAACGACAATCCGGGACAAATTCGCGACCCCAACAAGCCGGTTTGAATGCACGCACTCGAGGTGAGCAGAACCTGGATTTGGGACCATGCAGCGGCCCTCTCGTTTGCCGGCCTGCTGAAGAATAATTTCCCGTCTCGCCGCTTGCCTGAGCTCTGCCCTGGCGCTCGCTGCCGCGCGATTTGCTTTGCCCGAGCGGCGCCTCATGCCAGCGTCTCATTCGGGCACACACTTGTCTCTGGCCCCCCCCGCGAAAGCCGAGCGTACGAATCTCTTGGCGAAACCTAAGAAGAAAATCCGCGCCGATTTCCGCAAGAATCGCTCCGAGCGGGCACGCTCGGACACTTGGACGCAGCGTTTTTCCGTACCCGACCCGCAAGACGAAGACGAAGGCAAGCGTGACGAGCGGATCAGTGGAAAGGGAGACCTTGCGCGTCGGCGAACCGTAATCGGCGACCTGACCGACTGCGGCGAAAGCGGTCTTGGCGTGCGGCTGGACGTCGACGAGACCGTCTGCCGGCTGGGCCGGGTGCTCAGCGTTCACGGACTGTCGAGCACGGTCGCGGCTGACGACGGCACGCTGCACCGCTGCACGACGCGACGCCTGCTCAAGACGCTCAGTACCGATCAGCGACACGTCGTGGCGGCCGGCGATTGCGTTTGGTTCCGGCCGGGTGGCGCCGGCGAAGGAGTGATCGAGCGCGTCGAGCCGCGGCGAGGAGTGCTGGCACGCGACAGCCGCGGCCGGCGTCACATTCTGGTGACGAACGTCGACCAGGTTTTGATCGTCGCCAGCGCCGCCGAACCGACGCTGAAGCCGAATTTGATCGATCGCTTTCTGGTCACTGCCCATCAAGCCGGCCTACGGCCGCTCATCACGATCAATAAAGTCGACCTGATCGATTTGGCGAACCTGATGCCGTTTGTCGGCGTCTACAGTCAGTTGGGCTACAGCGTGCTGCTGGTTTCGGCTCAGACTGGCTTGGGAATCGATCGCTTGCGGCGCGAGCTGGCCGGCAAGGCCAGCGTCGTGGCGGGGCAAAGCGGTGTCGGAAAATCGTCCTTGCTTAACGCGGTCGATCCGTCACTCCAGCTCGCCGTGCGCTCGGTAAGCGCCAACAATCAAAAGGGAAGGCACACGACGACCACGGCCCAACTTTGGCCGTTGGCCAGCGGCGGATACGTCGTCGATACGCCCGGCATCCGCCAGTTCCAACTGTGGGACATCATTCCGGCGGAAGTGGCGGGCTACTTTCGCGATCTCCGTCCGTTTGTCCATCGCTGCCGGTATCCAAATTGCACGCATACTCACGAGTCGGACTGCGCGGTAAAGAATGCCGTGGCCGACGGCCGGCTCGACGCTCGCCGTTACGAAAGTTATTGCAACCTGTTTTTGGGGGACGCAGCATGAGCGAAGCCCGCGGAGGAATTGACTCACCGTGACCGAAATGAATCGCACTCAGAGCGTTATCCAGGAATCCGCGGTGTTGGTCG
This sequence comes from Pirellulales bacterium, assembly GCA_036490175.1. Lineage (NCBI taxonomy): Bacteria > Pseudomonadati > Planctomycetota > Planctomycetia > Pirellulales > Pirellulales bacterium. The sequence continues at coordinate 2,325 of DASXEJ010000362.1, forward strand.
GTGTGCTTCTGCCCGAGCGGCCATTGCAGGACGATCCGTTGTCGGAACTGGCCGGGTTGGCCGAAACCGCCGGGGCACAGGTGGTTGGCCGGGTGACCCAACGGCGCGAAAGCCCGGACGTCACAACGTATCTCGGCAAGGGCAAAGTCGACGAGCTGAAAACTTTGGTCCAGGCAACCGATGCCGACGTGATTCTGTTCGACAATGACTTGAGCCCGGCCCAGACGCGCAACCTGGAGCAAGCGGCCGGCACCAAAGTGCTCGATCGCAGCGAGTTGATTCTGGACATCTTTGCCAGCCGCGCACGCACGGTCGAAGCCCGACTGGCCGTCGAATTGGCGCAGTTGCAATATTCGCTTCCCCGGCTGAAGCGGATGTGGACCCACTTGTCGCGATTGAAGATGGGCATCGGCATGCGCGGGCCGGGCGAAAAGCAGTTGGAAGTCGACCGCCGGCTGGTCGAAAAGCGGATTAGCGAACTGCGCCGCGAACTGAAAACCATCGAATGCCGCAAAGAGCGCGCTGTGGCCGCGCGCAGCGAGCGGATGACCGTTTCGCTCGTCGGCTATACCAACGCCGGCAAAAGCACGCTCATGAATGCCTTGACCGGAGCGGGCGTGTTGGCGGAAAACAAGCTATTCGCCACGCTCGACACGCGGACACGCCGCTGGCAACTGCCGGGTTGGGGGCCCGTGTTGCTGAGCGACACGGTCGGTTTCATCCGCGATTTGCCCCATAATCTGATCGCCAGCTTCAAAGCCACGCTCGAAGAGTCGCGCCAGGCCGATTTGCTGCTGCACGTGGCCGACATAAGCAATCCGCAGGCATTGGATCAAATCAGTGCTGTTTACAAAGTGCTCGAAGAGTTGGGCATCGAAGCCAAGGATACGCTGCTGGTGCTCAACAAAGTCGACGCGGCCGACCGCGGGCAATTGGCCCTGGTTCGCACGCGTTATCCGCACGCACTGCCGATCAGCGCCCGGGCTGGCATTGGCTTGGATCAATTGCGGGCCGAGGTCAGTCAAACTCTGAGCCACAACTTCCTCGACATCGACGTGGAGACCGGGGTGGCCAACGGCCGCCTGTTGGCCCGGCTGGCAGCTTACGGCGAAGTCCTTTCCAAGCGTTACTCGGACGACCGAGTGGTGGTCCATTGCCGCGTGCCGCATCGGGCCGTCGCGCACCTGCACGGCACCGACGTGACGATTCGGCCTCACAGCTCGACGCCGACGGCGGTCGGCAACAACGGCTTTCATCAAATGGCCTGGAACTGGCAGGGACTCGACGGTTCGCAGTTCGATGGCCAGAATGACATGCCGGGGCCGACTCCCCCCGCGCCTCGTCAATAAACCACGTGGCGGCTTTCGGACCATCTTCTCGACGAGAATCTGCCGCATGGCGAAGCGCGCTTTGTCCGGCCTGCGAGGCATTCTGACCGGCGCGTCGAGCGGAATCGGGCGAGCTTTGGCGGTCGAACTGGTGCGGCGGAAAGTCCGCCTGGTAATCGTTGCGCGGCGTCGAGAAGAATTAGAGCGACTCGCCAGCGAGTTGGATCCGGCGGGGCTTCACCTGCAGATCGTCGTGGGCGACATCACCGACGAGGCAGTCCGCCAGGCCGCGATCGAAACGGCCTTGCACCATTGGTGGGGCCTGGACCTGGTGATCAACAACGCCGGCATCGGTGCCCGGAGCCGCTTTGTCGAGTCCTCGCCCGAGCGGCTGCGTAAAATCATGGAAGTCAACTTCTTCGCGCCGACCGAGTTGATCCGGTCGGCACTCCCGCAGTTGAAACAAGGCCACACCCCGATCGTGGTGAACGTCGGTTCGATTCTGGGTCACCGCGGCCTGCCGCGACACACCGACTACTGCGCCAGCAAGTTTGCGCTGCGTGGCTTGAGCGAGTCGCTCCGTGCGGAACTAGCTCCGCTGGGAATCGATCTGCTGCTGGTCAGTCCGGGGCGTACGGAAACGCCGTTTTTAGACCACAGCCTGGCGCGGGACAGCGTCGCTTGGGACAACGAGCCGGCCGTGAGCCCGGCCTACGTCGCCCGGCGGATCGCCCGAGCGATCGAATGTGGCCGTCACGAGATTGTGGTCAATTATCGCGGCCAGCTTCTAATATGGCTGAACCGCCTTGCCCCGGGGCTGTTGGATCGCATCCTGGCCCGATACGGCTGAGCATTGGCGTAGCAGGTCGAAAGGGCAACCTTCGCGGAGAGGGGTTGCCAAGAAAGCTTCCAATTCCCGAGTTTTTGCGTTATCCTAACGAGTTAGCCGCAAGCGACACGTCCGCAGCGCACAAGCGCGCGAACATTCCGGCACGCCCCACCGAGCCCGCCTTCGTCCCCCAGTTCAGGAGCCCCGCCCATGACCAAGCAATCGCGCCGAGAATTCTTGGAGCATTCGATGTTATCAGCGGCGGCAGCCGCCGCGGCTGCGGGAAGCTGGAGTGCGTTGACCGGCCGAGCCACGGCCGAGGAAGCGGCCGCATCGCAATCCAGCAGTCCGAACGAAAAACTGGGCGTTGTCATCGTCGGCGTGGGAGGCCGCGGCAACGGCAGCCATTTGACGTTCTTTACGGATGAAAAGAAGAGTCCTGGAACGGAAGTCCTGTGGGTGATCGACCCCGACGAAAAGCGCGGCCAGGAGGCGGTCAAGCGAGCGGCGAAGAGACAAAACCGCGAACCTAAATTCGCAAAAGACATGCGGACGGCGTTCGAAGATTCGGCGGTCGACATCGTATCGATCGCCACGCCCCACCATTGGCATTCGCTGGCCGCGATTTGGGCAATGCAACATGGGAAAGACGTCTACGTCGAGAAACCGGTCAGCCACAATGTGAGCGAAGGGCGGCGGTGCGTCGAGGCCGCACGCAAATTCAACAAAATCTGCCAGACTGGCACCCAGTGCCGCTCGGCCCCCGGTCTGCGCGATGCGATTGCGTTTATCGAGCAGGGCAACCTGGGCGATGTCAAACTCGCGCGCGGTCTGTGCTACAAAGAACGCAAGTCGATCGGCAAACGTGGCCAATACGACGTCCCGGCCGGCATTGATTACAGCCTTTGGCTGGGACCGGCTCAAGACGAACCGCTAACGCGGAGGGACCTGCATTACAACTGGCACTGGCAATGGCCGTACGGCAATGGCGACCTGGGAAACCAGGGCGTTCATCAAATGGACATCGCCCGCTGGGGTCTTGGCAAAGCGGGGATCAGCACTCGTGTCGTGAGCTACGGCGGCCGCGTCGGATATGAAGACGCCGGCGACACGCCGAACACTCAGGTAGTCATGCATGATTACGGCGACAAAACGCTCATTTTTGAAGTGCGCGGGTTGACCACCGCAGCGTATAAGAAGACGCAAGCCCGAGTCGGTGTCATTTTCGAAGGCTCGGACGGCCGCTCGATGGTGATCCCGTCCTATGACATGGGCATCGTCTACGACCAGCACGGCAACGAGGAAAAACGGTTCAGCGGCAGCGAAGACGAAAGCCTCCACTTCCTCAACTTTGTGGATGCGGTCCGGTCGCGCAAGGCGGACGATTTGAACGCCGACATTCTCGAAGGGCATGTATCGAGCGCGCTCTGTCATCTGGGCAACATATCATACGTGCTGGGCCAGCAAGCGACGCTCGACCAGGTAGAGAAAGCGTTGCCCGATATCGGTGGCGGCGCCGCTCTGGAGACGTTCGAGCGAACGAAGATCCATCTCGACGAAAACGACATCGACCCGGCCGTCAAGCTGCAGATGGGCGCCGTGTTGGCCTTCGACCCGGGTCGGGAAGAGTTTCCCAATAACCCGGACGCCAACGCACTGCTGACCCGTCAATACCGGGAGCCGTTCGTCGTGCCCGAGCCCGAAAAGCTGTAATTCGGCGGCAAGCGATGCCGGACCTGTTACGCTTTGTGGATCTTCTCGCGTCCCTGCTTCACGTGCTGCGTGGCGTTGCGCGTATCGATCACGAGCCGTGAAGATCGCACGATAAAGTCGTAATCGTAGGCCGAGTGATCGGTGGCGATCAGCACGCAATCCTGTGCGGCCAGGTATTCGGCCGTGAGGGGTTGACTTTCCATCGGCGGCACATGGTGATGACGCATTCGAGGCAGCCGCGCGACGTGCGGATCGTTGTACGTCACCTTCGCACGGCCGGCCAACAAGAGCTCCATCAATTCGAACGAGGGACTTTCCCGCGGGTCGTCGACGTCTTTCTTGTAGGCCATGCCCAGAATGGCAATCTTGCTGCCGTTGAGTGGCTTGCCGACTTCATTCAACGCCTCGCCCAACCGCTGAATGACGTAGTGCGGCATGCTGGTGTTGATTTCGCCAGCCAGTTCGATGAAGCG
>DASXEJ010000363.1 GCA_036490175.1 Pirellulales bacterium
GAATCCGTTATCGCGCAGTGTCCCGACGCGGAATGGCGTGTAATCGTCGCGTTGGCTCGCTACGGGGGGTTACGCACTCCGAGCGAAACGCTGGCTCTGAAGTGGTCGGACGTAGATTGGGAGCGGAACCGGCTGACGGTAACATCCCCAAAGACTGAGCGGCACGGCAAACCCCATCGCGTCGTGCCCCTATTCCCTGAGCTACGTAAGTACCTGGAAGCGGCCTTCGATACGGCAGCCGAGGGAAGTGTTTACGTGGTGACGCGCTATCGTGATGCTGGTACAAATCTACGGACGCAATTCCATCGCATGATCCGGCGGGCCGGATTTAAACCCTGGGAACGGGCTTTCCATAATCTGAGGGCTAGCCGCCAAACCGAATTGGCCGATCAGTTCCCGGCCCACGTCGTATCGTCCTGGCTGGGCAACTCGCCCCAGGTTGCCGAGCGGCACTATCTTCAGACCACGGAGGACCATTTCCGACGGGCAGTCGAGGAGCCGAAGGGTGGTGCAACAGGTGGTGCTACGGTGGTGCAAATGGTGGTGCCGCACACTCCCGCAACAACTGGCGAGGATTCGCAAGAATGCCGAGAAACCTCAGGAAAAAGCGAGATCCTCGTGCTTTCGCCTGAGTGTGGCTCGGATGGTGGAATACCCCCACGGGGAGTCGAACCCCGGTTTTCGGGCTGAGAACCCGACGTCCTAGGCCTCTAGACGATGGGGGCGATCGATGCGGCAAGTGTCGTTCTTGCGCATCTGGTCACCAACTACATATCTCTTTTCTCTGTCGCTTTCCCGCGAATATCACGACCCACAGAATATCCTGACAGGCTTGTCCGATTGTCGGGCAAGCTGGCCCGGACCGCTCCTGACGCGCCTGGGAGAAGGTAATTTCGTACCGCTTCGGCCGCTGGCTGTCAACCGGCCCTGACGCGATGTCATGAGGCAATCGAGGCGAAACGGGCCGCTAGTTTTCCGTATCCTCCGGTTGCAGCGTCTTCTGCCATTCCTCCCACTGCAGTGCGGTTTCCTGGCCGCGCTGCTTGCGGACTTCGGTCAGGGCGACCTGCACCAACGGCAGCATCCGTGGTTCGACTTCCAGCTCCTTGCGCAATGGCCCCAATTCGGCCAGCGCGTTGAGGGCTTCGTCGTAGTCCCCGTCCTTCGAAAGCACGAAGAAAGTGCCGGCCAGCCCAAAGGCACGATGTTGCGGCTCGGGGCTTTCGGCCAATTCCTCGAACAACAGATAAGCCTCGTTGTCGCGACCGTTTTGCAGATAGTAAAGTGCCAATTCTTTGCGTGCCCGCAGCCCGTACTCGAGATTCTTGGGAAAATATTTCTCCACGCTCTTTAGCCAGGCCTCGCGATCGCGCGAGTGCATGCGGGCCATGTCATATTGATCCTCGGCGCTATTCTGGCGGGGAACACTTACCCCGTCGCGGTGGATCGCCAACAGCGGTTTTTTTGTTTCCCAGGCCAGCAGGCCGCCGGCCGCGAAACCCAAGATCGTGCCCGCGGCCATCAGCAGATAGTATCGCCGCCGGATGATCGGCATCGACGCCGATTGCATGACCGCGGCCAGGTGCTGCGTGGCCAGGCTGATCGTGGCCAACGTCTCGCGCTCTTCCGCGGGCAGTTCCTCAATGTCCTCCCACGATTCATCGCCGGGCAACTGCAACATGCGCAGGTCGTGCAGCAGCTCACGGGCATTCTCATAGCGGCCTTGCGGGTTCTTGGCCAGCAATTTGTGTACGATGCGGCACAACGCCGGGGGCAGATCCGTTCGCAGGTTTTCCAAGCGCTCGGGCTGCGTTTTCAAGTGCTGCACGGCAATAGCCAGGGCTGACTCGCCGCGAAAGGGTGTATCGCCGGCGAGCATCTGGTAACACGTCACGCCGAACGAATAGAGATCGCTGCGCGGATCGAGCGGGCGGCCTTCGACCTGTTCAGGGCTCATGTACAGCGGCGTGCCCATCGTGATGCCAATTTGCGTCAGCGCCGCGTTGGCGGCATCGCCGGTCTGCCGCGCCAGCCCGAAATCGGCCACCTTCACCTCACCGGTGCGGGCGATCATGATGTTCTCGGGCTTGATGTCGCGATGGATGATGCCGCGCTCGGCCGCTTTTTGCAGCGCCGCGGCGACCTGGCGCATGATCTTCACCGCCAGGGCGAGCTCGGGCGGACCGCGACGGCTCATCCATTCGCGCAGGTTTTGTCCCTGCACGTATTCTTGGGCGATGTAATGGACGCCGTCCGCGCAGCCCACGGCGTAGATCTGCACGATGTTGGCCTGCACGAGACTGGCGGCGGCGTGGGCTTCGTTGTGGAAGCGCTTGACGTAGCTTTCGTCCTTGGCCAGATCGCTCTTCAGCACCTTGACAGCCACTTGCCGGCGCAAGGAGCCTTGTTCGGCCAGATACACTTCGGCCATGGCGCCGCGAGCCAAACGGCGGAGCAACCGAAAATCGTCAAACTGACGACCCGACAGGTCAGGATCGGCGGGCGACTCGCGCAGGTTGGGTGAGACGTCCGCCATCGAACGTGCGCTCGGAAATTCCCGAGCCGGCTCCAAGTGCTGTCCTGTGTCGTATGGCGCACTTGCGCTGGACGATGGGTCGCGACGTGCGACCACGAACCGTTTGCCCGGTCCACGAGTCAAGTATGGACCTTGGCCACGCAAATGACAACTGCGGGGATGGGGGCGTTTCCACGGTGCGCGGCGGGCGAGTTGCGGCAGATCCTTACTGAAATTGCCGTTGCGACATCACGGCCGGCGCATCGACCGGGCGGGGAGCGAAAAAGGTCTCAGAAATGCCCTCGCCAACCTGATTGAGCTTTGTCTGGAACTGGTCCAGGTATTCGTGCAGCCCCTGGTTGATGATGTCGTTGACTTGCGTGTAATCGAGTTCGGCGCGGAGGCGGCCGAGCCGCTGTTCGGCCGCGTTCGAAAATGTGCCGTGATCGCTGCCAGTGATGCGATGCAACGAGTCCTCGGCCGCCAGCAGGCAGAAGCGAATCGAGCGGGGAAAATGTCGATCGAGAATCAGAAAATCGACGACCGAACTGGGCGTGATGCGGCCGCGGCTCTTGCGGTACATTTCCAGCGCGCTAGCGGACTTGAGCAGGGCCGCCCATTGAATCGTGTCGAGCGGCGTGCCGACGTCGCGAATCGCGGGAAGCAGAATAAAGTACTTCACGTCGAGAATACGCGAGGTCTTGTCGGCCCGTTCGAGCAGCAGCCCCATGCGGGCAAAGTGCCAAGCCTCGCCATGCGACATCGTGGCATCGGTAATGCCGGCCAGCAGGTGGCTGGACGTGATCACCTGGTCGAAGAAGTCATGCGCCCGGGCCATGGACCAGCCGTGCGAGGCACCACGCACGGTCAAGTAGAACTTGTTTAATTCCAACCACATGGCCGAGGAGATGATTTCGCGCACACTGCGGGCGTTCTCGCGCGCCGAGCGCAAGCAGGAGACGATCGAGTTGGGGTTATCCTTGTCGAATGTCAGGAAGTCGATCACGTTCTTTTGCGTGGCGACTCCGTAGCGCTCGATGAAACCTTCGTGGTCGCCGGTGGTCGTCACCAGCGGCTCCCACTGGTTGACAAAGCCGTTGGTCAGGCCCAGCGTGAGGTGCAAGTTCACTTCGATGAAGCGCGCCACGTTTTCGGCCCGCTCGATGTAGCGGTTCATCCAGAAGATCGAGTCGGCAACGCGGCTGAGCATCAGTTGACCTCCGCCGCGGCCACGGGTGTCTGGCATGCCTCGGGCTGCACGTCATCGACGCGAGCACCCAGCACCCAAGTGTCTTTGCTGCCGCCCCCTTGCGACGAGTTGACGACCAGCGATCCCTTTTCGAGCGCCACGCGCGTCAGCCCGCCGGGCAGCACGTAGATGTCCTTGCCGTACAGAATGTACGGCCGTAGGTCGACGTGACGTCCTTCGAATCCTTCGTTGACGATCGTCGGCACGCGACTGATCGCCAGCATGGGTTGCGCGATATATTTGCGCGGCTCGTGCGAGATCAGGTCGTGGAACTTTTCGCGTTCGCTTTTCGATGCCATCGGTCCCATCAGCATACCGTAGCCGCCGGAGCCGTTGGCCTCTTTGACGACGAACTTGTCGAGGTTGGCCAGCACGTGTTGACGATGTTTGTCGTCCGAACATACAAACGTCGGCACGTTCGACAGCAACATATCCTCGCCCAGATAATAGCGGATGATTTCAGGCACGTAGGCGTAGACCGCCTTGTCGTCGGCGATGCCTGTGCCCGGGGCGTTGGCCAGCGCCACCCGGCCCGAGCGATAAACGTCGAGCAGCCCCGGTACGCCTAAGAGCGAGTCCTTGCGCAACTCGAGCGGATCGAGGAAATCATCATCGATGCGACGATAAATGACGTCCACGCGCCGCAGGCCCGTCGTCGTGCGCATGTAGAGAAAGCCTTCGCTGACCACGAGGTCCGAACCCGTGACGAGCTCGATTCCCATTTGCTGTGCCAGGAACGAATGCTCGAAGTACGCCGAGTTGTAGACGCCGGGCGTCAGCAGCACGACCATCGGGTCTTGCACGCCAGGCGGCGCCACGTATTGCAAGGTCTCTAGCAATCGATCTGGATAATCGTCGACAGGGCGCACGCAAAGTCCTTCAAAGACTTGCGGGAACGTCCGTTTCATGACTTCGCGATTTTCGAGCACATACGACACGCCCGACGGGCAGCGCATGTTGTCCTCAAGCACATAGAACTGTCCATCCGAGTCGCGCACCAGATCGATGCCCGAGATGTGGCACCACACGCCCCGCGGCGGATTCAACCCGGCGCAGGGGGCCAGGTAGCATTTGCCAGAGTGCAGCAGATCCTCGGGCAGGATGCCGTCCTTGACGATTTTTTGATCGTGATAGACGTCATCGATGAACAGGTTCAGCGCCGTGATCCGCTGGCGCAGTCCCTTTTCGATGCGTTCCCACTCGTGGGACTCGATGATGCGAGGAACGATGTCGAAGGGCCAAACTTTCTCGGTGCCGGCTTCGTGGCCGTAGACGTTGAATGTGATGCCCATGTTCAACAGTGCCAATTCGGCAGCTTGTTGGCAGTGCTTGATCTCGCCCGAGCTGAGGGCTTCGATCTTCTGCACGAGCATTGCGGCACCGGCGCGTGGCCGGCCGCTCGCTTCGAACATTTCGTCGTAGAAACCGGCAGTCTCGTAGGAATTAAAACGCATCGGCGGAGAGTCCTCCCGTGTGCCAAGCCGCGCGATCGATCGTTCCACCGCAGACATCGTCTGCGACGTCGTGAAACAACGATCTCGTTCCATGAATCCATGAGCCGCCGCAGGTGCTATCGGACAGCGCTCTCCTAAGTTTAGGTTGCGCTAGCGTAGCAGTGGCAAGCTCGGGCGGGCGATGCGAAGTGGCTGGGAGTGGTATCGGCACTCGGCGCCGATTCCCGTCAGGCAGGCGTGCGAAAACCCGCCAAACAAGGCAATCCAACCACACTGGGTGAGTATAGCAGAGCAGGCAGGGGAAAAAAGGCGGAGGATTGCGTCAATTTCGCGGCCGGCACCTGGCCGAGGGGCGATTTAGGTTGCAGGGGCCGAAACCATATACCACGTTGAACTTGCACCATGCGACGTAAAGCTGCCGAGCAGGCGTTTGCACTCCGTTACGCTCGCCTTTGCTAGCTAAAGGTGGCACCGCTCAAACTTCGATCGCCGTCGTCGACGATATGCCGCGATTGACCTGCTGCGCCCCTGCTGCCAAGTCCAGCTTCACCCTAGACCGCTTCCTTCGGGTTGGGACCGTATTTGTTTGTTCCTGGTTGGCTGTCACGCACAAAGAAAACCAAGAGGACGATGCCTAGAAGGGGAATACAAGCGAGCAGGATCCACCAACCGCTGAGGTCTGTATCGTGGAGCCTCCGGATGCCCGTAGCGGCGATGGGAACCAGGGCGGCACAGAGATACAGCAAACTCAATACGCCTGAGGTACCCGCAAACCCGTCGATGAAACTGAACAGAATCAGCGCAAGGTTGTTGAAAAGGATAAAGGTCCAGTACTCCATGCGCCTCGCTCGCCCTGAGGCATCCCCAAACTTCTTCCACGCGAGGACATACCAATGAAAACCAAACCCGTCGGGTGAGCTTGGTTTGAGCGGTTCAACGGCCGGCGGCATAGGAGGAGGACTTGCCGGTGGCCGTGGAGCGATCGCCGCGACATCCGGAAATAAGCCCTTGATTTTGCGTGCTGGAACCCAGTGTTGTAAGCCTTCTTTCCACACCAGGTCGTCAGCGGCGAGCTTGCCGATTCGAGCAAGTTCCTGCAGATCCTTCGACGAGATCGGGCCGAGCTGCTGCCCGCTCCGGGAATAAAACCATTCGGTTGCCATGTGATGCCCCAAGAATAGCCGTTGGGCTAGTCCTTGCGATTTACAATTCTTGATGCGTTGATTTAAACGCCAACGACTTCTTTGGTCAGCATCGCTGCCCTGTGTTGGCACCCAATGGAATTGCCACTAAGAAGAAAAGAGCCTCCTGATAAGTCGTTTTATCAAGAGGCCTTTAAAGAGCTGGGGAACTAGGATTTGAACCTAGACTAACTGGTCCAGAGCCAGTCGTGCTACCGTTACACCATTCCCCATTAATCCCGCCTCAATGATCAGGCCCCGATCGTGGCGCCCGACTGCTAGCCTAGGCTAGGGCATTTCAAGCCTAGAGGGGGGGCCAAACCGCGTCAAGGCCGGGCGACGACCGGCAGCGGACCCGAGTAAGTTCGTCTCCGCGTGCGGCCCGACCTTACGATCTGCTGTCAAACGTCCGGCACCAGCGCCACCGCACGGCACCAGCCGGCACTGGCCCGCTCGATCTTGATCGGCAGGCACGACACATAGAAACCGTGCGGCCGCGGGATCTGGTCGAGGTTCGCTAGTTTTTCGATCTGACAGTATTCGCGCGTGATCCCCGCAAAGTGGGCCGGCCAGATATAGCGACCATCGCCCGTGCGGCGGAAATCCGCCACCATCGAAGCGAACGGCCTGTCCAGCGTGTAGGCGTCGATCCCGATGACCCGCACCCCTTGTTCCACCAGCCACAAGGTGCCTTCGCGTCCCAGGCCCGGCTGGGCGAAATAGGCTGGCGTGTCCATCCGCTTGTCCGCGTCGGTTTGCAGCAACACGATGTCGCGAGGTTGCAATTGATAGCGAATCTTGGCGAGCGCCGCTTGTAGATGTTCGACGGTGATGAACTCGCCCGGCGCGACGTGCCGCACGTCGATCACGACGCCGGGGGCAAAACACCACTCCAGTGGAACCTGGTCGATGGTGCGCGCCGACCGCTGCTCGGACATGGCGCCGTAGTGATACGGCGCGTCGACGTGGGTGCCGGTGTGCGAGATGGCGGTGATCTGTTCGATGGCCCAGCCCTGCCCCTTGGAAAACACCAGATCCTCGGTGCCAACGCCGAAGAACTGCTGCATCTGCGACAGCCCCTCGCCGGCATGGTCTACATAATGAATCGACGCCGGCATCGGCTCGCTGACCGCCTGATGCGCTAGTGCCACACTGAGATCGATAATCCGCACTCGATCGAACATCGGGATACCTCCGCGGGCAGTCTAGGCCCACGCGATGCGGCTCGCAATCCGGCCCGTTTCCAGATGCCCGGACCGTTGCTATGTTCAAAGCGACGGCATTGCCTTGGGTAGCGGGAAATAGCAACTTTCCATTGGAGCGCGGATACCAGTGATTCCCACGTTGTTCTCCGTGAGCTATGCCGGCTACTGGGGCCAACATCGGCTGAACGTTAGCGAATTCCTGCACAAGGCTGCTGCGCTTGGGTATACGGCCGTCGAGATTGGAGGAAAACGCCCGCACTTGTCGCCGTTGGACTACCAGGACTTGTCATTGCTGGATGCGATTCGCGAGGAAGCCGCCAAGTTGCGGATCGAGATCGCTTCGGTCGCGGGTTACACCGACTTCACCGCGGGACGATCGGCGCCGGAAGTGCCCCTGGTCGAGATGCAACTCGATTACGTGACGCAGTTGGCCGGAATGGCAGCGCGTTTGGGCGCGAAAATCGTCCGCGTCTTCAGTTGGTATTCTCCCCATGCCGTCGAATTCAACGCCGATTGGCGCAAGTGTGTCGACGCCCTGCGCGAGGCCGCCGAGCGCGTCGCCCGTCACGGCGTCGTGCTCGGTTTGCAAAATCACCACGACGTGGGGATTTCGGTAGACGCCTACGAGGAATTACTAGACGACGTCAATCATCCCAACCTCAAGGCGATGTTCGACCCGTGGTCGGTGGCGTTGACCGGGGGCAATCTGCAAGAGGCCGCGCGGCGAATGGCACCGCGCATGGTGCAGACCACTCTGGCCGACTACATACAGATCGAGCGATTCGCTTACGATCCGAGCATCGTCAATTATCGCAAGCTCGATCCGCCTGCCCTGCGCGCCGTTCCCTTGGGTGACGGCTTTCTCGATTTGCCGTCGTTCTTCACCGGCTTGCGCGAGGGCGGCTTTAAAGGGTTCGTGGCTTACGAAATGTGCTCGCCTTTGCGCGGTGGCGGGACCGAAGCCAATTTGGATGCGGCCGCAGCGCGGAGCCTGCAGCACATCCGATCCCTTACGGGCGAGCGCTGACCGGGGTAATTCGATTACGCACTCACGGTTGCCGGCTCGGACGCGACAGCCAAAAGCGAATCGACAAAGCCCAGGAAACGCCCATGTAGTAGATCGGATAGAAGAGCGATAGCAGGGTGAGCTGTTGGGCCGTCGTGCCGCTGAACGGCGTGTGTTCCCAACGCCAGAGAATGGCCACCAGAAACGCGCCCCACACTCCGCCCAGCACCGTCGAGATGCGGTTGAGCACGCCAGGTTGCGTCGGGTACAGATAGCGGGCGGGCACAAACGTCAGCGCCGCAAACGTCAGCAACAAAGTCACGGTGCCCCAAACCGGAGGCTGCAGGGCGTACAAGTAGAAAGCCACCAGGTTCCAGTACGACGGGAAGCCGAGGAAAAAGCCGTCGTCGGTTTTGGCCGACACTTGGCAAAACCCATAGGCGCTGGCCAACAGCGGCACCAGTAGCCAGCCACTTTGTCGCTCGGGAAGCAAGTCTGCCTGGTAGATCAACAAAAGGGGCAAGCAGGTGTAGTTGAGGAAATCGACCAGGTCGTCCAGTCGTCGGCCGTCGAAGCCTGGCAGAACTTCCTTCACGCGCACGCGGCGGGCGAACCAACCATCGGTGGCATCGATCAGAATTCCCACGGCCATAAGTAAGAACGCATCGCGAAAGCGCAATGGGTCGTCGCTGACCAGTACGTAGGCGATTGCGCCGGCCACCACCAGGCCCATGCCCGTATAAAGGTGTACGGCCCAGGCGTAGACGTGCGCAATGCCTATGCGCGGACGTTCAACGTTTGTCAGCATCGTGGTAACCAGGTGGTCAACAGGTAGGAATGAACGAAATCGGTCGCACAACGCCGCCAATTCTCACGCTGTGTCAGTTCTCGACTCTACCAAGAACGCGAGGCGGGTCCCAGCGCGCCGTCAGGCGACTGACCACGGGCAGAATCACCAGGCCGACGGCGGCAGCCAAAACGCGGCACGGAAAGACCGATTCACCCGTCGCCAAATCATACCACTCGGTCGGGTCCTGGCCACTCAGACTCGACCAGATCTCGGCATACGGCACTAGCGCAGGCAGCCCGAAGATCGGAATTCCCCCTCCCAGCCGCAGCACCAGCGAGACGCCGAAGGCCGCCATAGATCCGCTGCGGTTGGCCCGAGGGTCGAACAGCGCCATGACCAATTGGGGAAAGAGCAGCACGAACACCAGGTCCGAGGTAAAGAACCATAGCTCGGCGACGCTGCGTACGGCCAGTGCCATAGCGGTCGCGCTGACGGCCAATACGACGATCGATCCGCGAATCACATGGCGCAGTGCAGGGATCGATCCCTGGGGCGCAAAAATCCGGTGGAAGATATTCCAACTGAACATCGATCCAGCGGAAAGTATCGAAGCGCTAAAGCTCGATGTGACGGCCCCCACGATGGCGCCCAGTCCGAGCGTCGCCACGGCAGGCGGTGTGGCCTGGCGCAATAACATCGGCAGGGCCATCGTCGGATTGTCGGCCAGTGCGGCCCGCTGCTGATCATCCCAGCCGGAATAAGCGAACGCCGCAATTCCCAGCAACACCGGTGGCACGGTCAAGGCGATCGTTAGTCCACCGGCAATGACCGAATGCCAGCGCGCTTTGGCGACCGTTTGGCAAGACAGCACCCGTTGGAAATAGCAATTCCAAGGTATGCCTCCCAGCACAAGCATGATGCTGAGATCCCACCACCCGCAGCGCATGGCCAGTGGCCAGTGCGGATCGCCGCCGGTAAGTGGCGCGAGCGGTGCGGCGAGCGATCCCATCTGTTGAGAATAATAATCCCAGGCGGCCTGCAGTCCGCCTGTCTCGGACAGTGCAAACGGCAGCGCCGCCAACATGCCAATTGGCACGAGCATAATCTGAAAAACATCGGTGTATGCCACGGACCACATACCACCGACGACCGTGTAGCCCGTGACGACCGCAGCCGACACGATAATGGCCGTCGTGAGTTCGACGTTCAGGATCACACTGCATGTGGCCCCGATGGCGACCAGCAACTCGGCGCTCCAAAAAAGTTCGCCTAACATCGCCGGCAAGAAAAGCACGGCAGCCCAACCGCGTCCGAATCGCACCTCGAAGGGATCGACCAGCGTCGTGAATTCCCAGCGGCGCATCGGACCTGCAAAGATCAAGCCACCGAGTATCAGGCTGATGCCGAAGCAAATTCCCCCTTGCAGCCCGGCCGCCAGTCCCGACTGTGTCTTTTCGACAGTACCCAGCAGGTATCCGCCATCGACCCAGGTGGCCGTGGTCGTTAGCACGGCGATCCAAAGGGGTATGTTGCGGCCCGCCAGCAGCAACTCGCCAGGCGAGTGGTGAACTTTGCGCCCGGCCCACCAGCCAACGGCTAAAAACAGGGCAAACATCGCCGCCATGGCAATTACGCCCGCCCAGAAGATGCCCTGCATCGAGTCAATCTCCCCTGGCATCGTGGCGCCGGCGGCGCAAGGTTTGCACAGTCGTGACTAGAAGAATATAGGCGATCTTGCCATGTTCGACAGCTTGATCGTCCCACCCGGCGGGTGCATGCCGAATGGCAGCGAGAGATTTTGTGCTGATTGGCCGCCTGGGACGCATGGCGTAGAATTAAGGAAGTTGTGGGGAAGGGTTGAACGCTCCGGCAATTCCGCTTCTGAGCAGAAAGACATGGAATATGGATACGCAACCGCAACTTGAAAAACCAATTCGCGTCGGCATCTATTCCAAAATTCAAAATGCCGAGTGCGCCGTGCACGGCCTGTTAGACCTCGGGTTCACCAAGGATCAGATTACGGTGATCTGCTCAGAGGATTGGAAGGCCGCGCACTTCCGCGAATTTCATCACGAAGACCCAGCCGGCGCGCATACTCCGGCCGCCATTGCGGTGGGCGGGGCTCTTGGGGCGGTCCTGGGTGGCATGGCGGCCGTCGTCGGCACCGTCGCCACCGGAGGCGTGGGACTGCTGGCAGCCGGCGGTGCATCGGCCTGGGCGGGCGGCATCGTGGGTGGCTTGATTGGCGCCATGATGACGCGTGGCGTCGAAAGAGAGTTGGCGGACTACTACGACCAGGCGATCGTCGCCGGCAAGATCCTGGTGGCGGTGGAAGATCGCAGTGATCGGGGCGCACAAAATTTGGCCGCGGCGACACGCGTCTTCGAAGAGGCCGGAGCCGAGCCGGTATCGCTACGCGAAAGTTGAACAGCACCACCTAGCTGGACGCGATATCGCCGTCCGATCGCGGCGAAGCGCCAGCGGGCGGCACTGGCTGGTTCTGGGTGACCAGTTCGCATGGCCAACTTCGCTGCCCCTGCACGCTGGCAGCGCATCTGCTAAACTTGGGCGCGCCCCGGCATTTTGGCCGGGATCATTCCCAATGCGTGGAGTTGCCCGATGAAAGGCTTGGATTTTCTACTCGTTATCGCAGCCATTGCACTGACCGCCGTCTGCTGGGGCGCCTACGGGCCTGTATTGCACCGCGGCCAGACTGCGATGGAGGGGAGCCGTCTGCGACCGTTGTTGTGCGTGGGAATGGCGTACTTCGTGATTGCCGTCGTCGTGCCGATCGTTTGGCTGTATCTGCACGGCGAAAAGGGGGATTGGACTCCGACCGGGATCATCTGGAGTTCAGGCGGAGGAATCGCGGGGGCATTGGGCGCACTGGGCATCATCCTGGCCTTCAATTTCGGCGGCAAGCCAACCTATGTCATGCCGCTCGTGTTCGGTTGCGCACCAGTCGTGAACGCCTTTCTGACGATCTACTGGGCCGGCTCTTGGAAAGAGGTCAGCCCGATGTTTCTCGCCGGTCTGATCCTGGTCGCCGTGGGTGCCTTCACGGTGTTATTCTTCGCTCCAAAATCGCATGCCGGCCCAGCCGGAGCATCGCACGCACCCGCGGCCGTCGAATCGGCCGAAGTGCATTAGGCGCGTCTCACGCGAAATGCGCTGCGCGTCGGGAGCAGAATTGCTGCGAAGAAGCGGCACCAGCAGAGTTACCAGGTCAACACCTGGCTACTCGGTATCTGATTTATCTGCTTTGACCGGCTTGTTGGGTTGGTACGGTCGTCGCTTTTGGAAATTGGCCGCGTCCGTGGGCGTAGCGGTACGCATGAGCGAGCCGTCTTTCGGTTCGGCCGGAATTCTTTCGCGCGTGCCGTTGCGTCCGAAACGTACGACCTGTCGCGGGTCTTTCCAGCCAGAGAGTTCGACGAACTTCGACATCGGAATGCGTTCGACGCCGGCCTGGTCGGCCTTGGTGATCATGGCCGTCGCACCGATGTTCGCGTCGCGGTCCGTCGGAATCTTTCCTTCCAACAGGAATCGCGTGTTGATGTCGATGTTGCCTGTGATCTTGCCCAAGGGGTCCATCTCGGCATCGATGATGCCGCCGACCGATGTAACCAGGTCCTTGACTATGGCGCGATCGTCTTGGCCATCGCCATCGAGATCGATGGTGCCGAAGATCGCCACGTGCGTGCGCTGCCCCGGATGCCAGAGCGGCGTGTAGATCTTGTCGTCGGGGGCGATCGGGTTGGCGAAATCCTCGTCGAGAATGCGGGCGCGGGCCAGATGGTCTCCCAGAATGTCGGTGACTTCGATGCGAGCTTTCAAGCCTTCGCCCTGCGACGTATTGGCCTCCTTGGCGTGTACGCTGAACGTCACCAAGGGGATCAATTGGTCCTCGCGACCCAGATCGATATAGACATTTCCTTCCTTGCCGCCGTTGAGGTCGATGGCGCGAATGACCCCTTGCGCCACTTCGAAATGAGATTTCGTCAGTTTCTTGACCTTTTCGTTCTGCAGCAGGTTGGTTTGCGCCAATGTCTTGATTTCGTTGCCGAGTGCCGCCTCTTTCTTGATGGCCTGATCGGCGATCTGACTTTTTTCGGAATCTTTCTGGGCCAGCTTTGAATTCAAGTCCTCATTCGAGGCGTTGATTCGTTGCCGATCGGAATCGAAAGTCGTTTGCCGATCCAGCAAGTCTTTGGCCGAGTCGTCCGACTTGTCGCGGAACTCCTTGATCTGCCTGTCGCGCTCTTCCTCGCGACGCGTGAACTGGTCCTGCAATTCCTTGAACTTGTTCTGCATGTCCGTATTGGAGGCGAACAGTTCTTGGTTCGTGTTCCATAGCGACTCGAGCGTGCCGCGATATTGCTGCTTCTCAGGCGGCAGCGTCGCGGCGAATTGTTTCATGTCATCCTGGAAGATCCCTTTGACCGTCCCCGCGGCATTTTCCTCATCCTTCTTTTCTTGTCCGACCGGCATCTTAGGATCGACGCCGAGGCGCTCCATGAGGAAGGTAATCTCCGACTGCATCTTCAGCGCGTTGGCCTTGTCGTCTTGCGCCGCCTTTTCAAGCTGGGTGTTCCTGGCGACCGATTCTTGAAAATTGCGAACGTACAAGAACGTGACCACCGCTAGCACGATCGTGAGCATCACGAACACGATCAGGGCGATTTGCAATCCTTGGTTTTCAGCGCGGGCCATACATTCCTCCTCCGCAACAGTGTGGGTCCGTTGCTATTGCTGTCGCTCAGGCAAAGCCTGCTACTTGCGGTCGAACGCGATTCGTCGGGAGAGAGTCATCGCGCACAGTCAGCGAAACTACCTCAAGCGCAGGATGATGTTCCGTGGCGCAATTCTTCCGCTGCGGCAGCTTGGTTGGAAGCGGACGTTCCCGCCGCCAGGTGGTGTTGCCGAAAGCGCGACTGAAAGACGCCTGAAGATAGGGCCGGGCCGACGGTAACTCTTGGTTGCCGAAGGCCTTCCTTCGAGTTTACGCAGCCGCTAGAGACATGTCAAAGATTGCTAATCGAGGTTCCCAAGCAGGGAACTGCGGGGCTACGCCGGCGGCGCCCGAGCACACGCTATGCAGGGGGCGAATTCACTGCGGCCCGGAGGGCGTCGTGCCTGGCGTCGGTAACTCCCACCCTACGAACTGGCGGGGTATTTTAGAGGGACGAGCGGAATTCAAAACCCGGGCGCAGTAGCACCATGCGGATAATAGCGTTCACAGGCTTTCGTTTGGCCTTGGTCGGGTGCTGCCTTACGGCCTCCTTGGCCACGGGCAGCGATCAGGCGCCATCGGGTTCGCTAGCGGCGTTCGGTCCGCTTCTGGAACGTGCGGAAGCGGAACTAAGCGTGCCGCTGGCGACGGTCATGGATAAACAACTGGCACCCCCTAGCGGCGACCGGCACGATTATTTTGCCCTCAGCCCCTATCACTGGCCGAACCCGGATTCGTCCGACGGCCGCCCCTACGTGTTTCGCGATGGCCAGGTGAACCCCGCGGCCGAAGGGGATGGTTACGACCGCATGGCGTACTTCCGCATGGGAGATGCGGTTACTTATTTGGCCGTCGCCTTCGACGTGACCAAGGAGGCACGATATGCGCGGCGGGCCGCCGAGTGGCTGCGGGCCTGGTTCGTCATGCCGGCGACACGCATGAATCCGAACTTACGCTTTGCGCAGTGCATTCCTGGCGATGCGGAAGGCTTGCCGATCGGCCTTATTCGCGGAATGACGATCATTGATGTCGTGCGGGCCGAGCGTCTTCTGATCGGCACGGCCGCATGGACACACGAAGATGCCGACGCCCTGCGAGGTTGGGCACAAGACTACCTGCGCTGGCTACGCGAAGATTCCCTCGGACAGCGCGAAGCCCGCGCACAAAACAATCACGGCACCTGGTACGACGCGCAGCTAGCCAGTCTCGCCTGCTATCTCGGTGACGTACGATTGGCACGGCAAGTGGTCGCTACGGCTGCCACGACGCGCATTGCCAAGCAAGTGCAGCCGACCGGCCGCCAACCCTTCGAGCTCATGCGCACCAAGTCTTGGGATTATTCGGTCATGAATTTAGAAGCCCTGGTGACAATGGCGGATGTGGGTAGCGCCGTGAACGAAGATCTGTGGAATTTCTCGACGCCCGACGGACGAAGCATACGCCGAGCGCTCGATTTTCTCCTTCCTTTTGCGACTGGGGCCGACGACTGGCCGTCGAAGCAGATCAAACCGTTCGAGCGCGGCAGATTGGCGCCGGTTCTGCGGCGTGCGGCGATTGCATTTCCGGAGGGGCCCTACACCGTTGCGCTTGACAAGGTTGGCCCGTTGGACGCTGCCACGTTATTGCGCTGCCGGTTGCTGGAGATACCGCTCTCGCCGTGAGGAATCCAGCTGTGATCGCGTTACGGCGAAGGCTTTTCCGGCGAGTTGGGGATCAGCCGGAATTTAGGGCCTGATTCTTCGCGATCGTTCGCTCCGTTTGGCGGCACGCTTTGAATCGAATTGTTTGAGGAGCGAATTTGAAGTTGCTTCACATCGTCGCGGAATTTGTTCAGTGACTCGTTAAGCCGCGACAACTGCCCTTCCAACTCGGCCACTCGGCGCTCGAGAACTCGCACGCGATCGTCCGCATCTTCGACAACAATCTCGGCACCGTTCGCCTCCGGTGTTGAGGGAAGGGATCGCGGCGGCTCTGCCCCGGGCGATGGTAAAGATGCCGCACGCATCGCTGGTTCCACGACGACAGTTCGCGCGACTTGAGTGCCGGCTTCGTTGAGCGTGAACGACAGTGATTGACCGACGCGCACCGAACTAAGGATTTGCGCCGCCTCTTCGGGAGAGCCAACATTGTGGCCGTCGATGGCCAAAATGACGGCGTCGGCCGGGATGCCCGCTTTGTCAGCAGCGGAATTCTTGGTGACGCGGGCGATATGAACGCCGCGCTCACCCGACAGCCGTAACGTGCGTTGCAATTCTTCATTAACCGGTTGGACACGTATTCCCAAGGGCGCCGGCGCGGTCCTTTTCGCGGTCGCGGACGTTGGCCCCAGTTTCATCTGCGGTGTCGCGGGCGTTGCCGCCTGGCGGCGCCCCAAGACGACGTCTGCCGAGACCGTTTCGCCATCGCGGACGAGTTGGAAGGAAACCTTGGCGCCGACGGGAAACGGGGCCAATCGGCTGGCGAAGTCGTCGATCGATCGTACGTTCATCGATCCGATCGCGGTTATGAGATCACCCGTCTTCAGCCCAGCCTTTTCAGCGGGCCCAGCGGGGGTAACATCGATAATGCGAATTCCATCGCCTGGGCCACGATCATCGACTTTGATTCCGAGATAACCTGGCTCGTCGGCCGGTGCCTTTTGCTGCCTGGTAGGAACGGCAGGGTCGTCAACAAATGGATCTCGCACCTGAGCAGAGGCGCGTCCCATCAAGCCCGGTGTGCCTGCCCCCACGAAGAGAATTGCCAGGACGAACGCAGCCCGATCCTCGGTCGATAGTCTCACAGCAAAGGCCCTCCTGCTGGCAAGCAAGCCCGCGATAGTATCGCCAGCCGACGGTGACGTTCCCCGCGGCCGGCGTCCATCATTATAGACGAATGGCCGCCTGCGACGCCAACGATTCGGCGGTTCATCACGCGCCCACGAACGTACCTGACGTCGCGATGCGTCGTACTTGCAAGCAGCCGTATACTTTAAGCGGAACCACATTGTCGGTTGATCGGAACGGATATGAATGAACAGGCGCCAGGTGACTGCGATATCTCGGTTGCGCTGCCACGAGAGCAGCACGCAGGGCTGGAACTCGTACTGGCCGACGTACCCCCGGCGAGACGATCGAAGTATGTCGCGCAATTGATCGAATCGGCCCGCCAAGGACGCGTTGATCTGGCAGGTTTGTTGATAGCGCGACGGCATGGCGACATGGTGGGTGCCGTGTGGGGACAACCTCAGCCAGGGCGCACGGCCAGCGTTTGGCCCCCGGCAGTAGTCGACCAGCAGGCGGCATGCGACGGCCTCCTCTTGAACGAGTTGATCGCCTGGTTGGAAAGCAATGACATACGCGTGGCGCAGTCGCTATTGAGGGGCAAGACGGCGCAGCAAGCGGCGCTGCTGATGGATCATGGTTTTGCCCATTTGGCGGATTTGCTGTACATGGTATGTCCCGCAGGGCAGTTTCCCCGCGATCCGCCGACGTCGTCCCTAATAATCGAACCAGCGCCGCAGACGGATGTTCGACGGTTGCCCGAGATGATCGCGCGTACCTATGAGGAAACACTCGATTGTCCGCAACTTAACGGCGTGCGCGATCTCGATGATGTTCTGGCAGGCTATCGTGCCTGTGGAGAATTCGACCCTGCGCGATGGCTGATCGCGCGCCGTGGTGAACAAGACGTAGGCTGCTTGCTGCTCGCGGATCATCCTGATGAAGATCAATGGGAACTGGTGTACGCCGGGCTCGTACCCGAGGAACGCGGCCGTGGCGACGGCAGAGTCTTAACGCGTTACGCGCAGTTCCTTGCTGGCCAGGCGGGGCGGGCGCGGTTGGTGCTGGCCGTGGATGCCGCCAATGCTCCGGCCGTCGCAACCTACGAGCGCGCGGGCTTCGTTGCTTGGGATCGGCGCAGCGCCTATCTCCGTATTTTTCCACACGGGGGGTAGAGGAATTGTGCCGCTCGTTTGATTGCTGCCGTAAATAAAAATGAACGCCGATTGTCAATGACTTTTTTTCGATCCAGATGACGTGGCGTTGCTTCTCCAATCGTCGCTGATACTTGCGCGAGACAAAAAAATCGCGCGCGACGTCGGCGCCTGTGAGTCGACAATGTTTCCACGCTCGCGCGGCTGTCGAGAGATTTTTTTCCGGCGGTGAATTGTCGTCGCAGAGGGCTGTTTTCTCGGTCTCTTGTACCATCAGGACGAAGCACGCTGCGTGAGGCGCAAATTCTCTTTGACAGCGTTGCCAGCGTCCGTACAATCGCGATCTCTCGGGTGACAACTTCGACCATTTGGCGCTGGCGATATTCCGATTCAGACCGAACAAGCGTGACGCAACGAATCCACGGGATTTGCTTGCGACAGATCGCATCGGCACTCGGGATCGCTCTCACTTTCGGTGCCCAGCTCGTCTGGGAAAGCAAATCGACGTCACGACGGCGCGGTTTGCCGGCGGTGGGGATGCGCGCACGGGGAAAACAGGAAGTGACCAAGGACGATACGGAGATCGTGTCCGCCGTGCTATTGGCATTGGCGGATAAGGTCGGCAAAGATCGGTACGAGATGTGGTTCGGCGGCAACGCGCGAATTGCGCTCGAAGCGGAAACGTGGCAAGTTTCCGTTCCCAACGAGTTCTATCAGGACTGGTTGCGGATGAACTTTCGTCGGCAGATCGAGGAAGCTTGCCAAGAAACCTTGGGGCGTGAACTGCCGGTCACATTTGTGGTGGATCGCAGTTTGGCCAAATCGCGGGTCCGAGGTGAGGACCCATCGCCAACTGCAGGTCCTGCCGCAGGTGCTGCCGGCGAAACGGCGCCGCAGCCATCTACGACGCATTCATCGGCCGTGCAGCCGGCCACTGTGCAGTTGCCCGCGTTGCAGCGAACGGACTCGACGCACCGGCCGTCGACGGGTAAAGAGCCGTGTCCGCGGCGACGCTTCGCGAATTTGGAATCATTCGTGGTCGGCACGGGCAACCGTTTGGCGTCTGTTAGTGCCCAAGAGGTTGTCGGGCAGCTAGGCCGCGTCTCGCCTCTGGTGGTTCACGGGCCCACCGGCGTCGGCAAAACGCACTTGCTGGAAGGGATTTGGACGGCAGCCAAGCGGCGCTATCCGCAGCTGAATGCCCTGTATCTGTCCGCTGAGCAATTCACGAGTTATTTTCTCGAGGCTTTGCACTCCAGTGGAGTGCCCAACTTTCGCAGCAAATATCGGGGCGTGCAATTGCTACTGATCGACGATTTGCAGTTTTTCGCGGGCAAGCGGGCCACTCTGAGTGAATTGCTGCACGCCGTCGACACGCTCACTCGCGAAGGACGGCAACTGGTCTTCGCCGCCGACAGGTCGCCCACGAATTTGACCGGCCTCGGGCCAGAGGTCATCACGCGGTTGTCGGCGGGCCTGGTCTGCCGGATCGAGCCGCCCGACCATGAGACGCGGATCGGCATTCTGCGGCAACAGGCGGTGCGACTGGGGCTGGAATTACCAGACAGCGTTTTGGAATTTGTCGCCGCAAGCTTTCGCGAGCACGCGCGGGAATTGATCGGCGCACTCCTGAAGATTCACGCCACCTGCCGCGCCCACAACCAACCGGCAACGCTGGCGCTTGCCCAAGACGCACTGGCAGACACCGCAGCGCCGGCGCGTCGACCTGTCAATTTGGGGGACGTGCAGCAGGCCGTGTGCGAGGTTTTTGGCTTGGAGCCAGAATCGTTGTGTTCGCAGCGCCGTACCAGCGCCGTCGCACATCCGCGCATGCTGGCGATGTGGTTGGCGCGAAAATACACACGGGCCGCGCTGGCCGAGATCGGCGAGTTCTTTGGCAATCGCAGCCATACCACGGTACTTTCGGCCAACAAAAAGGTGGGTCAATGGATGGCCGACCCTCAAGCGGTCAATTTGGCCGATCACACGCTGACACTCGATCAAGTCCTGCGGAAGGTCGAAGCTAGACTCCGTGTCGGGTAACGAGCGCGCTGTATCGAAAGCCGGCCTGTCCGCTCTGGGTTGCAGGCGGCCGACCCACGTCGGACAATAGCGGGCAGTGTTGCACGCTAGTCGCGAGCAAGGTGGCAATCATTCGGTGCCTCCTTTTGCATTATGCGCATGGTCCGACCGGGAAATCAGAATATGAAAACGGCAGCCGCTGGCCCTGTACTCGTGCGCCACGAAGGCGAGGCACCCCGCGAGCGTAGCACATGCGGATGGCGCGACTTACTTATCAGTCGCCAAGACCAGAACGTCTCGGCATGGGCCCACGCCGTCGATATCGACGGAGCGCGCGAGCACTATCATCGCGTGGCCACAGAGCTGTACTACGTGCTAGAAGGCGAGGGAACGGTGCGGCTCGACGGGGTCGACCATGCGGTCCGAAAAGGCTCGATGGTCCACATTCCGCCGGGCGTCGTGCATGGCGCCCGGGGCAGGATGCGGGTGTTGGTCGTCGGCATCCCAGACATTAGCGACGGCGATTTGTATTTTCCCGAGGCCAGCGAGCCACCGGCGGAACTATCACGCTGAGCGGTTGATATTCAGCTGGCGGTCGTTTGCGCGGACTTCTGGCGTCACTATTCTTGCACTGGCATTCGCCACGTCAACGCTTACCAGCCCATGACCATGTTCGACTCGATGACTTTGCGAGCGCGCTCCAGGTCGGAGCCGGTCTCGTGCATATAAAGTCGGATGGCATGCACCTTGTCGCCGGCGGCCTTGGCCAGGCAATCGCGCGCCGTGTGGCACAGGTCGTTGGAGTGAGAAATGCCCAGCGCGCTTTTGGAAATGACCCAGGTATCGCGTGGTCGCTTGGTCATCCGCATGATTTTTTCGTGCGGATAAGCGTCGTGAACAACGACGGCGGCGGCATCCTGATCGGTGGCCCACGTGATTATGATGTGCGATTCGGTTTCTACTTCGAACAATGGCATCGCCATTTCCCCCTTTCCCGCGGTTGACGTGACAGATGCGCTCGAATCATCCCGGCATCTCGTTCGGCTGTCCCGATCCCTCTATCGGACGATGGTAGGACCGCCAAGGCGAATCGTCAACGTACCTGCATGGCTGGCGGGGGGGATGACGCCCGATGTGTGGCATCGTTAAAGAAAGAGCACCTGCAATCGTCCAAATAGTAGGTCACGTATGAGATCGACCTGCCAAGTTCCATACAGGAGCGTGTAATTGCTCGGACTAGCACAAGACGTTATGTGCGTGCGGTTTGCGAATCGGTAGCCGCGGCTTGCCGACAAACGCCGTCGCGGCGCGGGGGCTAGCCAGCACGGTTGACTTGATGCCACCGCTCCAAGACCTGAGTGGGCGTGGCCGTTCCTGTGGTGCCGAGCTGCTGGACCGTGATCGACGCCACAAGGTTGCCGACGACTGCCGCCTCTAAACGAGTGGCGCCCGCCAAAAGGGCGGAAACGATGCCTGCCGTGGCGCTGTCTCCGGCGCCCACGATATCGACCGGACCTGAGGCCGGATAGCCGGGGGCCAGAACTGTCGCTCCGGCCGGCTCTGTCACCAGAATTCCGCGCTCGCCCACCGTGCAATACAACGGGCAGCCTGTCAATTGTGCGAAATCGCGCGCCGCAGCGGCCGGATCCTCGGTCGCTGCATTCGCGGCGCGTCCGAGCGCCGCCAGACACTCGTGTACATTGGGCTTGAGCGTCCCACAACGGAATTGCGCGATGTGCGCGCGGCTGTCGATGAAGATCAGCTTGGCGGGGTCGCCCGCGGCAAGTTCGGCCAATCGATCGCGCATCGCCGGGCCGACGACTCCCCAACCCTGTTCGTTGACTTGATCGAGCACGATCAGACCATCCGTTTTTGCGAAGACGGCTGCCAGCTCGTCGAATAAGCGATCTTGTGTAGGGCTGGAAAGCTGATCACAGTTTCGCAGATCGATCCGATTCAACTCCTGCCAGGCACCGTCAACGGTACGACGCAGGGGCTTGGTATAGGTTGGCGTCAGACGATCGGGGTCTTGGATGATATGGGCCGTGTCGACGGGCATCCGTCCCAAGGCCTGTAACAGGTCGTAGGCCTGGCCGTCGGCGCCCAGGACCGTTACCGGCGCGAGTCGCCCGACGCCGAGCGCCGTCAGATTGTTCATGACGGTGCCCAGGGCGCCTGGGCTGTTTCGCACGCGCGTGATCTGATAGGCCTCGAGCCCGGTCTCGATCGACATCTCGTGCATGCCAGGATCGATTTCCAGATATCGATCGAGGAATAGATCGCCGACCAGGCCGATCGTCAATTTTGGCAGCGTTGCCAGCAGCGATTCGAGACGCGCGAGCGTTATCAAGAGTTCGCTCACAGTCCTAGCAGGGCGAGCAGTTGGTCCTGCTGGCGGTAGTCGCCGACGATAATATCGGCGCCGGCGCGAATCAGGCGCTCGCGCTTCCACTGATTGATTCCTTGGCGTGCTTCCTCGTCGCTGGCCACGCCGATCGCCACGCCGCCGGCGCGACGCGTCTCTTCGATTTCCACGAAGCCATCGCCGAACGCCAACAATTGGTGCCCTTGCACGTTCATGTCCTTGATGATGTGCTCGATGATCATGGCCTTGGAGAAGCTACGGAAATCGTCGAGAGCACCGTAGATGTGGTCGCCGAAAAACTCTTCCAGGCCCAAGACCGCCACCTCGTCGCGCACGTATTTCAAGTCTGTGCCCGAAGCAAGATAAAGTTTCAATCCGCGATCGCGCAGTTGTTCAAGTAGCCGGCGCGACCCGGGTACGGTCATTTCTTCGGCGGTGGCGCGACCCTCTTTCAGAGCGGCCACGCGTCCCCCCACTTGCTCCCACAGCAGGTCGTGGTATTGGTGCTTGTAGGCCAACGGCTCGCGCGGTTCTCCTCCCCGGGCACGCACTTCGTCGGCCAATTGCATCATCTGATAGATGGTCTGCTTGCCGTTGAGCCGCATGACGAAGTCTTCGACGTGCGCGTGCAATTGCTCGCGCGGCTCAGAAGTGCCTGTCTCGACCAGCATGTCGACCATCATGGGGATCATCACTGCCTGCCAGTTGCGACGGATCAGCGACAAAGTGCCGTCGAAGTCGAACATGGCCGCACGGAATTCACCGCGGGGAAAATCAGGACGCAAGACCTCGATCTCAGACGCGGAAACGGCAGGGTTCGACATGCGGTCGCTACTCTCTCTGGAGACTCTCCGCTGCGGGCAGCGGCAGGAAAATAGGGGGGAATAATCGTCCGCGGCGGATGGCACCGGACGACGATTAGCGACCTGCCGCTAGGAAACACGCAGTTTAGCTAAACGGAATCCGCCGGCAAGGCGTCACCCCGGAGGGCGCCATCATGGCCGTCGCCGTCAAGGTAACTGTGCCTGCCGCAAGGCATTAGCCAGGATTCTGGACCGCTGTTCGGCGACCGGTGCCGCGTGCTGCTCGTGCGAGGTACGCGCCGCGAATGTTTCCGACTGGGGAGAATTAACGTCCTGGCGCGACCCTAACGCGGGTCGGCGGTTCCTTGCTATGCCGTGAAGCATTAAAGTTGGCTTGCCGCCCACCTCGGGGAGGGATACTGTAAAGTTAGTGGGTTGCAACACGCAGCCGGGAATCGGCGGCCCCGGTTTATTTCGCTTAGGTCGACAACCATGAATCCGGCAGATGTACGTCTCGACCATCTCGGTTTTCCTATTCCACCGACGTTTCCGGGGGCGATGCCCCCCGATGCGACGCCGCCGAAGTTAGGCCGTGGCGTCTTCACGATTCGCGTTCTGTTGGTGGTAGTTGCCGTATTTGCAGGTGCGATGGCGCTTGTTCGCGCCGAGCTTGTCGACCCGTTTGGCAAGACGGTTGCCGAATGGTTGGCAAGTCACGCCGACCTGAAATACGACAGTGACGATCTGGACGGTGCCGAGCGAGATCTCGACCGCGCACTGGCTTGGAGCGATAGATCGCCCGCCATTTTTGCGTTGCGCGGCCAGGTGCGACTTGAAAAGGGAAATCTGCAAGGCAGTCTGGCCGACTTCAACAAGCTAGTTGGCCTGATCCCCAATTCGAGTCAAGCATACGTCCTGCGCTCGGCGGCCCTGCAACGCTTAGAGCGACATGACGACGCGATCCGCGATATGTCGCAGGCGGTGTCGCTGCGCAGGTCGACCGATCCCCGATTATTAAACGGCCGCGCCTACACGCGGGCGATTGCCGGCAAAGAGTTGGCCGAGGCGCTGGAAGACATCAAGGAGGCACTAGCGATCGAAGGCGAGAACTCGCATTACTTGGATACGCAAGGCTACATTCGTTTTCTCCAGGGAGATTGCGAGGCGGCGCTTGTCGATCTCAACAAGGCATTGGATCTCGCTGACACTGGTGCGCCGTGGCGTGCCCTGTTTGTCGATAACGACCCGGTACGGCAACGTATCTTCGCCCGCAGGAGACGCATGCGCGATCACGATTTGGCCGTAATGTTTCATCACCGTGGCCAGATCTACGAGAAGCTCGGCGACTCGATCAAGGCAGCCGCCGACCTGCAGCAAGGGGACGAATTAGGCTACAATCCGGCCGCGGGCGTTTATTGACAATTCCGGTCTTATGCTGGCGGTGATTCATGGAAGGATCACAAGTGGCCGTAAAGGTAGTCGATGCCGAGCCCTCGATGGCAGCCCTGGCCGAGGGGGCAGCGGACGGCGTCCGCTGGAGCGTGGCGACGGCCTGGGACGAGATCCTGATCGGACCCCAAGGGCTTCGTCTGGACGAATGGCTCGTTCAGGGGCGTGTACACGTCGTCAAGCATGCCTCGCATCGTACGGTTTATCGCGTCGACCTGCCGCACCGCACGTTCTTTCTCAAGCACTATCGGGTGCTCGCGTTCTTGAATGCCACGACGCATCTGCTGCGCGGTAGCGCGGCGCGGCGCGAGTTTCGCAATGCACTCGAAGTTCGTCGGCGGCACGTTCCCACGGTAACGCCGATAGCACTCGGCGAACATTACCGGGGCGGGCTGGTGCGCGACAGCTATTTCGTCAGCGAAGCCATTCCCGATTCGTGTACCTTGGAGGGATACGCCGACGATCGCCTGCCAAAGCTTTCGCCACGTGACCAGGCAAGACTTAGATTGCGCATCGGGCTCGCGCTGGCGCGACTGTGCGCGGTAGCGCATCGAGAGGGGGTTTATCACACCGACTTTCATCGCGGCAACGTGCTCGTGGGACTCGATACGCTCGATCCCAGCCGCGCCACGGATGATCTGCCGGATTTGCATCTGATCGACCTTCCGAAGATGTGGTTTTCCGGGCCGCTCTCTTGGGCGCAAAGTCGCGACAGCCTGGCCATGTTCGCCGCGGCGTGGCTCGACCGTTCGTCGCGCACCGAGCGGTGGCGATTCTGGAAAGCCTATTTGGCCGGTCGCCCAGAACTGGAGATTTCAGATCCGGTCACGGCCGCCAACGAGGTCGTGCGCCGCAGTCGCGCGCATGCGCAGCGGATCTTTCGCGATCGGGACAAGCGCTCGTTGCGCACGAATCGCGACTTCTGTCGCATCCGCTCGGCCGAGGGCGCCTGCTATTCGGTTCGTGACTTGGCACGCGCCGATCTGCTGGCCGTGCTGAAGCAGCCGGACGCGCCTCTTACGGCAGCGGGTTCCGAGATTATTAAAGAAAGCGACGTCAGTTCCGTCGCGAAAACGTCGTTCCTGTTGGATGGTCGTCCTACGGCGGCCGCGTTTAAGCGCGCCTGCTATCAATCGTGGCGCAAAGCGGTGCTCTCGCTGTTTCGTCGCAGCCGCTCGTTGCGCGCCTGGCATCTGGGACATGCGCTCCGCGAGCGCGGAATCGACGCGGCACGGCCGCTTCTTGTTTGTGAGCCGCGCACGGGCTGGCTGCAGTGGGAAAGTTACCTGGCCACCCAGTGGATCGACGGCGATCATCTGCACGATTACGCCCGCCGCATTGCCGCGCTTGGAGCAGTCGATTGCCGCCAAGGGACGCGTTCTACGGCGGTAATTCTGGGGAGAATGCTGGGGCGGATGCACGCCTGGAACGTGGGGCATCGCGACCTGAAAGCGCAGAATCTCATGCTGGCCGAGCAAGGGGGCCGCCTGCACGCGTTCTTGATCGACCTGGATGGTGTGCGCCTGGTCGGACGACTCTCAGAGCAGCGAAGAGCCCGCAACCTGGCGAGATTGGCCACCAGCATGGAAGCGCATCCGTGGTTGACGCGTTCCGACAAATTGCGTTTCTTGCGGGCCTACCTGGCCGTGGCCCCGCTCGAGCAACATACCTGGAAATGGTTCTGGCGGCGCGCCGCCGAACGCAGCCAATTGCTCACCAGCCAAATGCGCGCCAGCGGTCGCGAAATTCTCTAGCCAAGTCGGCAGATCTGCCGTTCCGATTTTAGGAAAACGAACGCTTCATTCGCGGTAGCGCAGCGCGCGGCCTGGCAGCGGACCTGCGAAACGCTCGATCGGCACACCATCGGCCACGATCGACGTGCCGTTGACCAATACGTGCTGGATGCCGATGGCATTTTGTTGCGGTTCTGCAAAGGTGGCGCGGTCCGTGATCGCGTCGGCGTCAAATAGTACCAGGTCGGCAAAGGCACCCAGTTGAACACGCCCGCGATCGGTCAAGCCAAACCGATCGGCCGGAATCGAGGTCATCTTGCGCACGGCCTCTTCCAACGTAAAAAGCCGCCGCTCGCGGACCAGGGGACCCAGCAGTCGCGCGGCCGATCCGTGCTGCCGCGGATGCGTCATCGCGTCTGGAAAATAAATGCCGTCGCTTCCAAGCATGAAGCACGGATGCGCCAAGAAGGGCTCGACCAAGCGGTCGTCGCCCAGGTGCCAGACACAGGTCACGGCAAGATTCTCTTCGATCAATAGATCGCACAACGCGTCGGCCGCAGGGCGGCCAACCGAGTTGATGTAATCCGCTAACGACAGGCCGCGCCAATGCTGATTGTCGACGGTTCCTAGCCAGGCGATGCGAATATTTTCAAATCCGACGGCGCTGTCGGCCAACGATGTGGCAAAGCGGCGGCGGAAGGTCGGATCAGCAAGCTTCGCCAGCGCGCCCAGTGGTCCGTCTTCCCACACTTCGTAGGGGAGCAATGCGTTTAGCATCGAGCTGCCCGGCAGGTAGGGATAAATATCGAACGAAAAGTCGACTTCGTTCATGGCCGTGGTATCGATGTAGCGGAGCAGTTCGTCCGTTTCGCGGGGGCTGGTGCCCTTGAGGTGCGAGATGTGAACCGCGACCTTGGCGCGGCGGCCGATTTCCACAGCTTCGCGCACGCCGGCGAGCGTGCCGCGCTTGTAGCGGACGTGTGTGACGAATACGCCTGCCCGCGCGGAGCTGGCCGCGATGACCTCGACCAATTCGTCGGTTTCGGCAAAACATTGAGCGATGTAGTCCATGCCCGTCGAAACGCCGGTGGCCCCCTCGTCCATGCCGCGGCGCACCTCGTACCGCATGCGGCGCAGCTGACTGTCATCAGGTCGAGTTCGCCCCCAGCCCATTGTCAGCACGCGAACGTTGGCATACGGAACCTGTGCCACAACATTCTGCACGGTGCGGCCGTCGAGCAGCGCCAGGTAATCGGCAATCGACTGCCATCCGCAATAGTCGTGCTGGACGAGCCCGTTGAGCGAGCGCAAGTAATACAGCCACTGCGGAGCGAGTTCCGGGGTCAGGGGCGCGTACGAGATGCCGTCGGACATCAGCACCTCGGTCGTGAAGCCTTGCAGCGTCTTCGAGACGAAGTGCGGTGTTTTCAGCAACCAACCATCGGAGTGGTTGTGGACGTCGACGAATCCCGGTGCTACGACGAGCCCGCGCGCG
This sequence comes from Pirellulales bacterium, assembly GCA_036490175.1. Classification (NCBI taxonomy): domain Bacteria; kingdom Pseudomonadati; phylum Planctomycetota; class Planctomycetia; order Pirellulales; species Pirellulales bacterium. The sequence continues at coordinate 27,916 of DASXEJ010000363.1, forward strand.
TCGATGACTTGGGCAGCGGCGGCGGCAGGCAACGCGTCCACGGCCACGATCCTGTCGCCGCGCACGGCGACGTCGGCCGCGACCCGCGCCGCGCCTGTACCGTCGATCACGGTGCCGCCGCGTACAAGCAAATCAAAGTCAGCCATAGTTGCCATCGTGCTAGCAGGAATAGCGAGGGATATCGTTCGACACAGGTTAACTCCCGGTCCGCAGCCAAGACAAGCGCTAGCAATGCTTGTACAGAGTGTCGCCTGACAAGGTACGAAATCTATGGTCACGGCGTCGTCGTGGCGAGATGCGCTATTGGGCCATGCCATGTTTGAACCGGTCCGCCACCAAAGTCCGATAAGGCCAAGAGTCCACACTTATTGCTCGTGCCACTCGCGGGCACGTCGTCTAGGAGCCTCGGCTATGAAAATCAGGCGAATGTTGGCGGGTTGGTTGCTTGCCGCGAGTGGCGTTATGGTGGCCGACGTGAGGCCGATTCATGCCGCGCCGATTGTCCCCGGCACGGGACAAAAGGTTGACGCCGTGGGGGACGACTTCGAAGATCCCGAGTGGGCTTACATCCCCAACAACCCCAAAAGCAGCATCGACCTGGACAAGGTTTCGCGGCTGCCGGCCGGCCGTTCGAGCAATGGACGCTGGCGCGAGAATCTGGATCGCGGCCACCCTGACATCGTCAAACGCGTCCCGACGCCCGAAGGGGGCCTGGCGGGCAGCGAATGGTCGCTGCTGATGGCTTCGAAGGCCACCGGCATTCCTGGCCATCCAACGCGCAAGGGAGAGCAAGACGATCTGTTCCTGAACGTCAATCCGCGGCTTGGCCATTATGTTCCCGTATCGCAGGGACCGAGTATTGTGACGCGCGTCTATCTTGCCCCGTTCGAAGAGTGGGAAGAACGGACCGGATCGTCTTTCGCCATGCGAGCTACGCTGCGCGGATCGAAGCCAGACAAAAACGAGACCGAACCTTACTGGCCGGGCATTTTCGTGAACTACAAGCGACCGGCCGATCGGCGCAAGAACGAAGCCGCGGCTTCGTGGGTAGTCCGCGCATCAAACCCGGGAGGCGACTATCGCGTGGCCCCGATCAACGAGGCCGGCTGGTGGACGCTCGGCATGTCGTTCACCGGCGACGGAATGGTCCACTATTACATCCGCCAGGGCGTTGATGATCTAACGTCGTCAGACCGGGTGGCGTCTCAACACCCCTACAATTTTCAGGCCTTGTACTTTATCGATGTCTTCTATGACATCTTTGGCTCGAACGACAATCAGCATTGGACCACCGGCTGGATCATTGATGATCCGGCGGTCTACCTGGCCAATCCCCCACGCGTGCAACATGCCAATCGCGCGCAGCGCAAGCCGCGCTAACGCGGGTGGAAAAGGAGCGCGTGCCGCACAGCCCTGAGGGAGCTTCGCCAGCAATGCCTGCGCGCCGAGGCCGATTGGGCTAAGCACCGGGCCGATAGCGCGCGTCCTCGTGTCCGGCTTAGCGATTTCGCCTAGCCCAACAGGTTCGCGCCAGTGAAGCGAAGCGAATCCAGGAACCTGGCCGCGCTACGCGCCGACCGTGTTCTCGTTGGTGGGCTCGCTCGTCGAGGGTTCGCTAGTAGGCGGCACGAACTTGGGTGCCGTCGCTTCGTCGCGATCGTCCGCCGGCGCGTAGTTCGTCACACGGCTTGAGTGCGACGACGCGGTGTTCACCTCGTCCTCGATGCCGTGCAGACCCTTCTTGAATTCGGTCATGCTCTTGCCCATCGAACGTGCCACGCTGGGCAGCCGGCTGCCAAACAGCAACACCGCCACGGCACCGACGATCATGATTTCGACCGGACTTAAGCCAAACATCGCGAGTTCCTCTTAATCAGGACCTGTTTATGCTTGTGCCTCACGGCGCGCCAGACCGCGCCGTGTGCTACGACCTATTTCTTTGCCTGCGTTACCGTGGGAGGGGCAGTCCCTTCGGTATCGTCTTCGATACCTTGCACGCCCTTTTTGAACTCCACCACACTACGCCCCATAGAGCGCATCAGGCTGGGAAGCCGATTGCCGAACAGCAAGAGGATCACAGCGCCAACAATCAGGGCCTCGGTGGGACCGATACCGAACGCGAGGAGATGCATACGATCCTCTTTCGAGACCCGGCGGGCGACTGTGCCACCGGTCGCCGTGGGGCAAGTGGGCATACGAGGCGGGACTTCCGGAACACTGCACCGTTATTCTTGCGCAGGGCTCCGCGAGGGCATAACTGCCCTACAGACCTAATTTTACTGGCGCGCCGAGGGCAGTCAAACGAAAAGGGGGCTTGCCCGCCGGTCGTTTCCCTGGCTGGCCTGCTACTTTGCCGACTTTTCCCGCCCCGCCGTCGCCGTATAGAGCGGCAGATAACGGTAATAGACCTCGAGGCATAAGGCCCCCAATGAAGTCGAAAAGACGCGTCCGCCATAGCCGCCCCAGAGAGAATCGGGGTCCCAGCTGCCGGTTGCCTCACCATCGGCCCGTTGGCTGTGGGTTAGCGCCGTGCTGATGGCCTCGTTCCATTTGGCCCAGGCGGGGCCTTGCATCTGAAACATGGCCAGTGTGCCGTAGTACCAATAATAGAAGTTGGGCGGACCTTGCCCGGGCAAGGCGGTCTGCAAGTACTCGCGGGCTTCGTCACCGGCGCCTGTGAGCGACAAGTGAAAAAATTCACGGCATACCAAAGCTTCGGCCGTCATGGGTTGGGTGGGCCGTTCCTCGGGCCGGTAAGATGCCAACCCGCCGCGCGTGCCTGAGGAAACGCTGTTCAGATAGCGAACAATTCCCTGTCGCGTGTGTTCGGGAATCGCAATGCCCGACAACTCGGCGCTTTTCAACGACATCAACTGCCAGCCAAGTTGGCTGGTGTCGCCCCGCTCGCGTGGGTAAGGAGGCTTGTAACGCCACCCGCCGCTGGCGGGGTTTTGTGCCGCGACAGTGTAGGCAATCGCACGGTGCAACGGGCGCGACAGCCGTGCGTCACCCGTCATGGCATATGCTTCGCCCAGGGCCAGCGTTGCCATGCCGTGGCAGTACATAAACGCATAGATCTCTGCGGCGCCTGCCAGATTGCCGTCGCCCGCTTGCGAACCGATCAGATAGTCGAGGCCGCGCTCGATGGTTTTAGCGTACGGGCCGGTCTGATGGGTGTGGCCGGCCCCGAGAAATGCCAATAGTGCCAGGCCTGTTATCCCTGTGTCCGCTTGGGTCCCGGCATTCTTCCGGTCTTGGCCGAGAGTCCTGGTTTCGCGTCCGGCACCATGATTGCTGGCGTCCCAGCGACCGTCGGTGTCCTGATGTTTGACCAGCCAGTCAATCGCGGAATTCACGGCGGCCTCGGTTTGCGCCGATCCTCCGTAGCCTTCTGCGATGCGTAGACGATTAGGCGCCACCCGCTCGCGATACATCTCGGGGATCGTGTGCTGGCCCGTTGAGTTCTTGTCCACGTTCCCGGCAACGACCGGATTCTGATTTGCCTCTGTATTGGGAGTGCGCGCGCGCACGGCTACCAATACCCCCGCGTCAGATCGATCTATCGGCGCAAGCTCGGTCGTGTTCGGCAGGGATTCGGCCGCGGCGGGTTTCTCGTCCGGCGTCGCGGAAGGATCGTTATTCGCCGACGTCGTCTGGCTGACAAGTTTCGCCAGGCTGTCGCTCGTGGGCGTGGTTGCCTGCGCAGAAATCTGTCGATCGGAATGGTCTTTTTCGTCAGATGATGGCGCCGGGGGCGGCTCGACGGTTGCCGTCTGAATTGACTGAGGCAGTGGGGGCTCCGGTTCCGCTGCGTTGGCGGCTTCTGTGTTCTCGGGCATTTGTGCGAGGGCGTCGGCCGTCGGCGCGTCGATCGGGGCTTCCATCGACGTCGGTAGAGGCTTCTCGACGGACGGCAAATCGGCTAGTTCAGGATCCAGCGGAATCGCGGCGGCGTCCACTTCCCACGGCGCCGATTCTTTACCGCCGTCTTTTCCATCCAACGTCCCCTTGGCATCGAACGAGTCATGCCCGTCGACGGCTGTCACGCGAATTGCCGTCCCGTGTCCATGCCCGGGATGCATCCGTACGACGTGGATCGTGGTCGCATAGGCGACGAACAGCAGGTGAGCAAAGAGCGACAAGACCACGCATTTTCGCAGCGGCTGCTGGTGACCCCAACGCGTGCGCATCAATACGATCAGGGCCACGCTCAGTACGGCCATGCCAGACCATACGAGCGCGATAATTACGCGTGGACTGACCAGCACGTCGATGAAGCTTTGCCACAGAGCCGCCATGAGATCACTTCCGTTTCTCGTCGGCTTTGACCGAGATGGCCAGTTCGGCAATACCGGCCTGCTTGCACGCGTTCAACACTTCGGCGATGCGTTGAAACTGTCCGGAACCATCGCCGCGTACCAGCACGCCCGTATCGGCATACTGGCTATGTGCGTGAGTGAGTTGCGAGGTGAGTTCCGCCAGAGAGACGGCTTTGCCATCGATCGTGATATCACCGTCGCGATAAACGTTCACGACGCACCGTTCTGGCGCGCTGGCGAGTGCTCCGTGGTCGCTGACCTTGGGCACTTCCAGGGCGATCTTGCGCTCGATCTCGGCGAACCGCGTGCCCACCATGAAAAAGATGATCAACAGGAACACGACGTCGATCATCGACGTCAGGTTCAGATTGGGCATTTCCTCGACTTGCGTTTTCAACGGCATATCGGTCGGCGTCCTTGTGGCGGACTGCCACGAGTAACTTTCGCGCGGGCGGTGTATGGGCAGCCCTTAGGCAGCTTCGCGACGCAGTCGCGGGGCGCGCGGCTTGGCTTCTTCGGCAACCGCTTCGGCCGAGATCTCGTGTACCAACTCTTGACCTACTGCGTCGATTTCGACGACCAATTTATCGATGCGCCCGAGGAAAAACAGGTAGGCCGCCAGCGACGGTATGGCGACCGTCAGCCCGCCGGCCGTCGAGAGCAGGGCTTCGCTGATGCCTCCCGCGAGCAACTCTTGCTTGCCCATGGCGTCGCTGGCTGCGATCTGATTGAACGAATGGATCATGCCGAATACGGTTCCTTGGAGTCCCAGCAGTGGCGAGATCGTGGCGATGGCGTTGAGCACGCGCAGATAGCGGCGCAAGCCGTTGACCGCCCGTTCGCCCCCATCCATGAGCGCCTGCTCGATCTCTACCTCTGGTCGGCCCCACTTCCGCACGCCGTGTTCAAGGACTTTGGCCACAGGGCTGCCGTTCTCCTCGCATAGCACGATCGCCTGTTCGCGATCCAGCTCCCCCTCGTGCAAGCGATGCATAAACCGCTTGACGAACGGCCGAGGGATCACCCGTCCCGTGCGCAGGGCAATGGCGCGCTCGAACGTGAACACCAGCGCGATAAACGAGCAACAGAGGATGGGGATCATCAAGACGCCGCCGGCCTTGACGATCGAAAACAGGTTCTTTTCCGAGAAGCCGGCGCTCGGCGCATCGGTATGCGCGGCCGTCGCTGGGGGCTCGTTGGAAGTGTTCTGGCCACCGGACGACGATTGCGCGGAAGTCGGCCGCGAGAGGACGATCGGCAAAACGAATCCGGCCACGGCCACGAGCGCCGCCAGGCGTAGATACAGTTTAGGAGGAGAGGCACGCATGGATTGAGTCCTGGAATTATAGATCAGAGCAATCTGACGGATTGCTCGCGATCGTTCCGCTGCACAATGATGCCGAAGCGAGGGGGGCGTGTTCGTCGACCGTCTGACCAGTCGCCGTCCGACCGCCTGCGGCGCCAGCAACGCGGCCTGTCAGACGCTGGGCCATGCCAGTGCGATACGATCGCTGGCGATCGAATTCGGCACGACCTGTGCGGAACGTCTCGACGCGCCGTTGTGCTGCCAACGTAAAGTGCTGCCGCGAGTACGACGTGTCCGCGTGGTGGAAACAGGCACGGTCACTGCCGCGATCATCGCTATACGCAGTAAGACGTGCGCGACGCCGAAGCATCGCCAAGCCGTTGCGCAAGTGTCGATCGTGCGCCGCGGGCATTAGAAACCGGCTGTCAGCATCGTCGGTGCGAGTCGCCGCGGTCAGCCCTACGGCTCGCGCCTGCGCGCACCATGCCGCTATGACCAGTTGTGCTTGCATGGCAACCTTCTCTCATGAACCAGGTGCCTCGCCCGCGGCGTTAACACGATTTCAACTTGCTTACTAAGGCGGAGACTTCGCACGCTCGTTCGGCCGTGCGTTTAGGGAATGCCTAGTCCCTCGTCGTCTACGTTGCCGACCATGTGCAAGTGGTTGTGATCGATGTACACGACTTCGCGTGCATCCTGATCGACGTTGGTATACGGCACAGGCCAACCGTTGCGTGTCGTATCGCTGTAATAGACTGTGCATTTGTACTGGGCGTGGTGATGCCGCGCCGGGCCAATCAAGGGATATACACGGGGCGGATCGGTGTAGTCCGCGATCGGCTCGATGGTCATGCGGACATTGTTGCGCTGCTTTTCATACAAAAGCGGCACGTTGCCCGAGACCGGATGGATTTTCTCCAAGGCCCGCATTACTTCGTCGGGACTGGGAGGATCGAGCGAGATCGGGTCGTCGGCGCCGGTAATCGGTCCCAAGATGGGCACACGCTCGTAACGCTCGTGGACCCAGAACTTGTCTTCCTGCCGCTTCTGCGTGTAGGGACTGATCGGTGCCGGCCACGGGAACATCCACAGCGGCCCATATGTCGTGGACAATGGCCACGCGCAGCCGACGGCGCTGCACACCGGCAATGCCATGACGAGGATTAAGAGTTGCTTCACGCGTCGAATAGCCATGGACAGTCCCCCTCGAATAACGGCGAGCCGACATCCCCATGCCGGTCGTTGAACATCTCATTCAGCAGGCCGCGAGCGAGCTGGCGCTATTGAATCGCGCAGGAAACTCGCTGGCTGTGGTTCTTATCGTGTGAAACTGTATCGAACTTGCGGGTTTTTCCGGTTGTATCAAGGAATTCGACACGGCGATCGGCATGTGAGACCGAAGCCAGGCATTGCATCTCGGCTGGTCATGTTCTGGGGCACAGTTGAGGTCGACGATCTGACCGATGACCTGCCGCAGACGTGAAGTGGTGAACAGCAATCCACAACAAAAAAGGCCCCAGTGCAAATGCACTGGGGCCGGAATTAGCGCGTCGTTATCGCGTGTGACAACTACTGCTTGAAGTTCAGCATCCACCACCCGTCGTCCCATTCGAGCATCACCTTGCGCCAGCCGAGCGGCACTTGCGGATACGGATAGAACGGGCCGATGTACGGCCAGGCCGTGGGCGAGTATTGCCGAGGGTACGCCACCGCGGCATAGTTCGGCGCGGCCGCATAACTGGGCCAGGCGTAGTTCGGCATGTGCGGCTGGTCATAGCGAGCTGGTGCTACGCCTCCGCCGACGGCAGGCACTGACATCGGCATAGGACCGCCGCCCCCACCGCCGCCCCCATATGGTCCGCCGCCCATGCCTCCCATCGCACCTGGTGGGCATTGCCCCATCATGGCACCGCCCGCTGCACCGGCCATCGCCAAGGGAGCCATGGCCATACGCATGGGCCCTGGCATTTGCCCCTGCATGGGTCCTTGCATTGGCCCTTGCATGGGTGGACCCTGCATTTGCGGAGCGGCCATTGCTTGGGCGTTGTCGCTTGGCGTGAACGACTGCGGCGCGTTCTGCGAAACCTGTTGGATCGAATACGCGTTAGACGTTGCGCCGGACGGGCGTTTGGCCATGGCGTTAGGCTGTTTGGGTCGACGTTTGGTTGCCACTGCCTTGGTGTTGCCTGTCGCTTTGGCGCTGGCAGTGGATTGGGCCGGCAGCGACGGGTCCGGGAAGATCGTCTTGCGGACCGTGGTCATTCCATCTTCCACAGCGTGCTGCGCGTCCTCGGCGATTTGGGCCGCCGCGACTTCAGCGTTGGAGGCTCTCGCCTTGGCCGCCTTGCTGCCGCCCTGTTTGATTTCGAGGTGATTAACCACCTTCGAAACGCCAGGCAACGCCGAGGTCATTTGGATTGCCTCGGCCATTTGCTCTTTGCTGGTGACGCGTCCTTCGAGAGACACGACGTCGCCCTTGGTCGTCACGCCAATGTTGTAATCCGACAGGCGGCCGCTGTCGCGCAGGACAGTTGCCACGGCCTGGGAAAACTCCTTGTTGTCGGCCGACGCGATGGCTGGCCAGACACTGGCGACCGCACAGGTCGCCAGCCCTAAGAAAAAGCGTCGCATGCTCCGTCCCTCCCTTTTCGATCGGCCGCGTGTAAGGATGCTTGGCGAAGGCCGCTCGGGCATTCCTTCGCATCAATGGCGGATACGTTGTGCGCGTTGTGTTCCTGCACCGACGGGCGCTAGAGTTCCCGGGCCGGATCCGCAAGCGCGAAGCCGCTGTGCATTCGCACGGAGCAATCGAGATCAGTACACGAAAGGCACTGCCAGAGGGCGGGCAGATCTCGCCACATGGCGGACAGCCCGGAAGCTTTTGTCGAACCCCCTGCGCAACCTCCTGCACGATCGAATTGCCTGAGAATAGATTTCGACCTGAAGCTGTGCCGAAGGGAGCCTTTTTTTCGATTTTGCCGCTTTTGGCGGTTTTCCGGTCGCGCCCAGATTCCGCGAAGTGCAAGTTGCGGCACGCCGAACGGCGCGGGAATGCTGCTATCACGGCGCAGCGGCGGAAAATCGAACCGGTTCAGATGCGAAAGCGCACCCCGGGCGGCCAAGGCGCGCGCACCCGCAGAATTTGGATAGAAGCCGTCGAGCGCAGACTACGATGCTAGCGTGCCATCGCCTTGCGACCGTAGTCGAAATCCCAAACGGCGGCCAGCACCATCACCGCCAGCGTTGTGCCGCAAACGACAGATCCCGAGGGGCTCGTCAACGCTGCGGCCAGGGTCGTGGCGCCCACGAGCGCCATCAGCAGCAGAAAGACCCACTGCGAAGCAGGTTGGCGGTGCGAGCCTTGATGAACGCGTGCCAGCCAGGCACTGGCGAGGCCCAGGATTTGTATCGCGGCCAACCACCACAAAGGAAGAAACGGGCGTACTTCGTGTAGCATCGCGGCTCCACATCCATGCGGAAAAGCGAAAGCCAAGGTCGTGCCGCTCAGCGGGTCTGACACGACTTGGAAAAACGACCGCGGCCGGCACGCGGGCATGCCTGTATCGCGGGGCCGGCATCCTGCGCAGCCTCATGCGGCCCGCAGTAGCGAGTGGCGTGCCGCGGCGCAGTTTTTTTTCGCCTGTTGGACGCAAGCATTGGGCGAACTGCAATCGTCCCGCGTGTTTGCGCAAAAAAAACCTCGACGCAGAGTTTCGTCTCTGCGTCGAGGCGTGTGGCATGCTAGCAGGTCTGGCGCAATGCCGAACTTGCAGATTTTACAATCTACGTAGCGATTACTTCTTGGCGCGATTGGCCGTCGCGGGACGCAGCAGATTGCCTACTTCACGTTCGAGCTCTGTGATGTGGACGCTGCGATTCACGACCTTGCCGTCCTTGCCCAAGAGGATCATCGTCGGCAGGGTCAGGATTCCCATTTCGTTAGCCAAGCGGCTGTCGAGTCCGCCTGGCTCGAACAATTGCGGCCAGAGGAGCTTGTGGTTCGCCAGGTACTCCTTGAGATCTTCCGGTTTGTTGTCGAGGCTGACGCCAATGATGATCAGTCCATCCTTGGCGAACTCGGCCTGTACTTCCTTGAGTTGGGCCAGGTCGACGACGGCCGGCTCGCACCACGTGGCCCAATACTGGATCAGCACGGCCTTGTCCTTGAACTGGGCCACGTCGATCTTGGGATTCTTGAGGTTGATGGCCGGGTTGACGTTGTTCCCCTGGACACGAATCACCTTGCCGACGCTATCCAAGCGAACGACGGCGCCCGCAGCTTTTTTGGCCGTGCCCGAATCGGGGAAGTTCGATCGGATTTCGCCGTACCACTTCTTGGCTTCGTCATCCTGGCCGGCGAACTCTTGGGCCATGGCCAACTGCAACATAGCCTCGGGCGTGTCAGCGGCCTTGGGGTGATCTTTGACGAACTTTTCGAGGTTTGCCAGCCAGGCCGCCTGCACCTTGCTGAAGTCTGCATTTGGTGCCGAAAGATCGCGACCATATTGCGCCGACAGGTAACGGAACTCGACGTAGGATGCCAGCTCTTCGCCGGCTGGATCCTTGGCCAGTTTGGCGTGCAATTCCGCCAATCGTTCGACGCCGGCGGGCCAATTACCCGACTGCACTGTGGCGCTCATGAAGTCAGCAGCCTGCCGGATCCACTGCGACCGATCCTCGGGCGATGTGACAATGCTGGCAATCTCTTGCAGGATGCGTGCCTTCTGGCCGGCGATTTCGCCCTGTTCCGCGGGATTAGCCGCCTCGTCCGCCAGCTTATCGAGGCGTTCTAGCTCTTGAAGAAGTTTCGGCGGCGGGCCGCCGGCCGAGGCGCTATCGCCATTCTCGTCGCGTTCGCCGGTACGGGGTGCCGAGAACATGCCGTTATTGGCCAGTTCGGCGTTCCCTTCTCCTTCGATTTGCGGCGGAGCGATCAGTCGCCAGGTATCGCCCACGCGCACCAGGGTGCCCAATTGCAGTTGAATGTGCTTGCCGCCACTCTCGGCGACGACCACGGCGTTCTCGTAGACCATCAGATCCTTGGTCGATCCATCGGTGCCGGCCGGAACCATGCCCGGCCGCGAGCCGCCGAATTGCATCCAGCGGCAATCGCCCGCGAGTGCCTTTTGGCTGGCAGTCAGTTTGCGGAAGTCTTCGGGCGCGGCCGTGAGCTTGGCCTTCAACTCGTCGCTCTTGGCGTCGCTCAGGCCGAGGGCCTTCAGCTCGTCGGCCGCGAGCAGCAAGCGGCTAAAGCGCGCGGCGTCTTTTTCGGCCAAGGCACGTACCAATTCGTCGCTGGCCTCTTCGGCAGAGATCTCTTTCCAGCGGTCGATCTTGCCGTCTTCGTTCGTATCGATGCCCCAGCGTACGCCGGCCGTGTTGAACCAGCGGCATTGATCGGGCTTGCCGTTGAAATCGGCATCGATGTCGCGATAGACCTCGAGACCGTCGACGTAATAGCTCCACTGGTCGACGACGTTGTCGGCGTTCGTATCGACAAAGCGCCGCAGCATCTGGCCCGCCTTATCGCGAATCACCCAGCCGGTTTGATTATTGAACTTCTCGGCTTTGATCGTGCATTTTTCGATGTCTTCCTTGTCGGGCAAGGAGTAGTCGACGTTCTTTTGAGTCGGCGTCAGCTTGAGGGCGTCGGCGACCGTCGGACCGGCCTGGGCCGTTTCGCTGGCAAGCGCCGCCAGCATTAAGGTCGCGACTCCACTCGAACGGCGAATGTAGACGGCGATAGACATCGTGCGATTTCCTTTTCTGACCAAATAGCATCCCAAGCGCAGCGCAAACCTATGTGGGTTGATCTTCGGCCGGTCCGATCGGGTAACATGATTGAATCGTAGCGATTTTCCGGGTCTGAGACCGGTCCCCCACCTGCGGCCGGTACGCTGTCGGGCGAGCGGTAATTCGCGGGCGGATTTGCACAAGAAGAGCGAATCACGCCGGCTGGGATGAGGGCGTAGACCAGCGGTTTGACAGCGTTAGCCCGGGACATAGAATAGCCGGTTCGCGGTAAATTCCCGGCGAGACGCCCGAGGCGCCTCCGCTGGCATCGGACGCTCGCAGCGCCGAACGCCATTGGGGCAACCGTGCGGGCGCATAGCTCAGTTGGTTAGAGCGCGGCCCTGATAAGGCCGAGGTCCCAAGTTCGAGTCTTGGTGCGCCCATTTTGTCTCATACCCGGGCGGCTGGGGAAACCCGTTCGGGCCGCCCGCACGTGGTGGCAAAGCTGGTAGCGGTGCTACGACAACGCGACCGCCGCGCTATTGTCACTACTGCGTTACGATGAGAGCCTTTGCAGACACGGGCAGGAACGGAAGATTGTTTTTTGGGGACGTAGCTCAATTGGGAGAGCACCGGCTTTGCAAGCCGGGGGTTGAGGGTTCGATCCCCTTCGTCTCCACTTTTGCGTTGCAGTGGTTCTGGAAGTCCGTCGCCTTACCGAATGCTTCGGATTGTCGCATTACCGAAGCTTGATTTCTCGTTGTGACGGGAGAGTGTTCGGCGGGCGTTCGCCATGACAGCGCGCGGCCAATTGAAGTTGACCGTGGCCCATCAAAACAGATACAACGTCGGTGCTTCGCATTAGGGCGGTAGCCCCTGTAGCAACGAGCAAAGCTGCTGATATTCAGCCGGCGCGCATCCTCGCATCTGGGAAAAAAAAAGGGGCCGCTCTTGACTTGATTTCAGTTCAAGTCTCCACGCGTCGGCCCAGTCGACAAATAACGTCAGTAGCGCAATCACGCCAGGGTGCGTACCCCATTGACCGGTGTCAAGTACGTTCGTCGGTCTTCACAGAGGCCAATTCCCTTGCGAGTTGCCGTACCGGTTTGCAGGCGCCCGCGCCAATCCGACGACACGAAGTTCGGCGGCTGTGCTCTGCTTAGGATCATTACTGACGGAGCCATCACGAATGTGGTACTGGATCTTGCGTCTCATGCCAGTCGTCTTGGTCGCACTGTTGAACACGGGACTGTCCAGCGCCATCACGTACAATGTTACAGACCTTAACACGCTGCCGGGCGATGCGTCCAGCATCGCGTATGGAATCAATGATAATGGTCAAATCGTTGGCAAGTCGGGCGCCTTCGAGAATGGCAACTTTATCGGTCGTGCATTTCTGTATCAGGCCGGTTCAATGCTCCAGCTGAGCGGCCCCAATAGTGCCGCCAACGGCATCAATAACGATGGCGACGTGGCGGGTGCTGTCGGACCGAGCGCCTCTTTGTATAGCGGCGGGATCATGCAAAACATCGGCGCGCTGCTGCCCCCCAGCCCTATATATCAGTCGAGCATCGCAACGGCCGTCAACGCCGGTGACCAGGTCGTCGGCTATAGGACTTACATGCAAGGCGAAGGCTTCGTGCAAGATGCGTTCCTGTATAGCGCTGGAACGGCGGTGGAATTTCATTCGTTGGGGTTGCCCAATGGCAGTGTTGCCTACGGAATCAACACGGCCGGCAACGTTGTAGGTACTGGATCATCCGACACTTATTTCAACCACGCCTTCCTGTACGACGGCACCTCGGTACACGACCTCGGAACTCTCGGCGGTCCCACGAGCACCGCATATGGCATCAACGACAACGGTGATGTCGTCGGGAGCGCTGATCAACATGAAATCTTCGGTACGAACCAACCGGGCGCCTTCCTGTACAGCGGCGGTGCGATGCACTATCTCGGCTCGCTAGGCGTTTTCCCGGACCCAATGCTCCCTTTACCGAGCGAGGCGCTCGCCATTAACAATAGCGGCGAGATCGTCGGCGATGCATTTGTAATTTCAGATGTGGGGATGCACGACGAGGTTATACATGCGTTCGTCTACGCTGGCGGTACGATGACAGACCTCAATACCCTGATTGACCCGAACTCGGGCTGGGTCCTCGAAAAAGCGACCGCTCTGAATGATCTTGGGCAGATTGTCGGCTATGGCATGCTGGCCAACGGCCAAACGCACGCCTTTCTATTGACCCCCGTGCCGGAACCAGCGACGCTCATCCTGGCAGTTCTCGGCGTCAGCATTACTTGCGTTCGTCATGCGCGCAAGAGGGACCTATCTATCGTTTAGTAGCCGGTCCATTGCTGAAATAGAAAACGCGGCCGGCCTTACTGGGCCATCACGACCTGCGCCGGATTGATTGCCTGATACTTCCCTTTGTGCGCTGTGATCTCGAAGGCTTGCGGGACCGATTCGATCCCTTCGAGGATGTGCGTGATCGTCGGCTTCATGCGAATCCGCCCGGACGCGACCAGCCGCACGGTGTGTTCCAAATGCGCGTGTGTGCTGACGTCGGGGAAGACGTAGCGCAGGCTGCGCTCGCGCATCTGGTCGACGTTCAATTCCAGCGGGCCGCCGAAGAATGACACGCCCACGATCTTGCCGCCCGAGCGCACAGCGTCGAGGGCCTGAATGAGCGTTTGATGGCCAGCCAGGCCCTGCTTGGGACTGCCGCCGGCGCATTCGAAGACGACATCCGCGCCGATGCCGTGGGTCAGCTCGCGGATTGTGGCGACGACGTCGCAAGTGCGGGCATTCAGCGCATGATCCGCTCCCAGCGCGCGCGACATCTCGCACGCTTCGTCACGAACATCGACCGTGATGATTTGACCGGCACCGCTAAGCCGCGCGACCTGCAAGCACTCGATGCCCATGCTCCCTTGGCCGAAGATCGCTACGCTGTCGCACATTTGCAGGCCGGCCGTCTCGACGGCCGCCACACTATCGCTCAACGATTGCAGGCAGGCCGCTTCGCTATCGTCGATGCGGTCGTCGACCTTCACCAGAGCGATTTCCGGCAAGGCCGCCAACTCGGCAAAGCAGCCGGGCAGATCGAACCCCAGCACCGGCCCAAGACGGCACAATTGGCTGCGCTCGGACCGACATTGCGGGCACTTGCCGCAGGGCAACTTGGCCCGCGCCGCCACGCGGTCACCGGGCTGAAACCGGGTCACATCGCGGCCCACCTCGACGATGCGGGCACAGAACTCATGGCCGAACAATTGCAGCGGGGCTTCGGTATCAAGGCGCCGCTTGACGCGCTCGTAGGCCAGCGTTGGTATGCCCTGCGCCAACTGCGCCTCGGTAACGCTGGGCTGCACATAAAGCGGCCGGGCAATCACGTGATCCGGTTGCAACGCCGGCTCAGGAATGTCGTCGAGCCGCATATCGCCAAACCCATGGAAACGCCAGGCTTTCATCGTTCGATCCTAAATGCCTAAACAAACTTCAATCCGACGCTGTGCCACTCGAATAGTCCAAGTACCGAACCTGCTGCGGTCGATTTGTGCTCACAAAAAATGTAAGAGAATAATTCCGAAGCACGAATCACGCGAATGAGATTTCCACGTACACGTCTTTATTCGTGCAATTCGTGTGATTCGTGGCTAATAAATTGTTGTCCTGATTCCCGCTGCGAGTCCCTGTGCCTCCGAGCCTCCGTGGTGCAATTCTGCGACTGCCGCTCTTAATGGCGCGTAAATTTCTGCAACGTATGGCAATCGGGCGAGACCAGCCCGCGGTTGCCGCCGGCGGACATGACGACTTCGGCGACGTAAATGTCGCCGCGCGAGTCGACCCAAATGTCGTGCGGCGCGAAGAAATCGCCAGCAGCGCACGGGTCGTCGCCGCCCCCCCATCGCGCGCGCAGCTTTCCGCTGCGATCGAAAATACTTACTCGTCCGCCAGTGGCATCGGGGCTGGGGGCAACCGTGCCAGGCCACATGCCGGCGCGATAGCCCAACTCGGCTACGAACACATCGCCCGTGGGATCGATAAACACCTGGCACGGTCGAGCGATTTCGGTCCACTCGTCGCGATAGACACCATCCGCCGAGAAGCGCTGGATGCGGCTATTCTCTCGGTCGGCCACATAGACGGTTCCCGCCGCGTCGACAGCAATGCCATGCGGCACACGGAACTGTCCCGGCCCGCTTCCCGGTTCTCCCCAGGAGAGGATCAATTCCCCGTTGGGGGCAAACTTGTGAACCCGCGCGTTGCCATAGCCGTCGGCCACATAGATTGCGCCGTCGGGGGCGAGCGCCAGGTTGGTAGGAAAATGAAATGGCCGGCCGGCATGCGTGATCGTGCGAAAATCAATGCTCGTGGCGCCCGTGTCGGCAGGACGCCCGCTCGTGCCCAGCGTGAGCAGCAGTTTCCCTTCGGGCGTAAATTTGCGCACCGTATGGTCGAGGTCATCGGTCGTGTACACAGAGTCGTCGGGCCCGATGAAGATGCCATGCGCGCGGGCGAACATCCCCGTGCCCCACGACCGCAAAAAAGTGCCGTCCGCGGCGAACACGATCACCGGCTGCTCACCCCGGTTGAAAACGTAGACCTGGTCGTGGCCGTCGGTGGCGATGGCCGAGACCTCCGTCCACTTGTAGCCCGCTGGCAATTGGGCCCAACGGTCGCAAGCCTCGTAGCCGAAGTCGCGGCAACTACCTGTCGTCAGCGCAGAATTTTCGAGAGGGGGTCTGCTCGTCATGGCTGCTCTTGCCCGGCTGCGATTCTTTCTTCCGGCGCGTCGGGCATTAACCACGCGATGCCGGCAGCGGGAATAAACAGAAATCCGGCGAACAGCATCGCTAATCGCGAGTCGCCGACGTGCGAAAACAATCCAAACACCACCGTGCCCAGGCCAGCGGCGATCCGGCCGAAGTTATAGCAAAATCCTGCCCCGGTCGTGCGCAGCAGCGTGGGAAAGAGTGGGGGCAAGTACATGGTGAACAAGCCAAACAAGCCTTGGCAGACTCCGATGGCCGCCAATCCATACCACAGCGAATTGTGATCGCGCGGCACCCCGTACGTAACTGCGAGCGACACGAAGTATCCCAGGCACAACACGGCGATTGCCCGCCGATAACGAAAGCGACGTGCCAAGGCCGCGGCCAGGAAGTTTCCGACGATCGACATGATCATCACCAACCACACTGCCTTGCTCACCAGATGACCGCGTTCGGCAGCGGTCCAGTCGGCAAGCTCTGGCAGGTTCCGCAATTGCTGCGCGTACCAGAACATGAAGGCCCAATGTGCCGTCAGCGCCAGGCCGCAGACCAGCAACGTCAAGATCGTCACGCGCCGGACCGGCGAGCGAAATAAATCGCCGAATGGCGGCTGGGCATGGGCCGCGTTGGCTTTGGCCGTGTGCCACTCTTCGGGCTCGGGGACGGCACGGCGAATCCACAGGACCAGTAGCGCAGGCAATACCCCGACTAGGAATACTGTCCGCGGCGAGTGATCGGCCAGCAGGAAAATGGCCAGCCCGGCAAGCATGACACCCAAGTTCACGCCGGTTTGCAGTACGGCGGCCATCCACGGTCGCCAACGTTGCGGCCAGGTCTCGCTCAACAGCGACGCGCCCACGGCCCACTCGCCGCCGATGCCAAGCGCCGCCAAAAATCGCAAGATCATCAGCTGCCACCACGTCTGCGCGAAGTACGACAGACCAGTGAAAATCGCGTAGGTCAAAATCGTCGCCATCAATGCCCGGCTGCGCCCCAGCCGATCGGCGATGCGACCAAAGAAACCGCCTCCTAGCGCCCAGCCGAACAAGAACGCGGCCTGGATCCAGGAACTGTAGTAGCCGACGCTGGGGTCCTTTTGATCGGTTACATCCAATAACTCTGCCACGAAGGGCGTCGCCACCAGTATGTACAGGTGCATGTCCAGCCCGTCGAACAACCAACCAAGCCAGGCCGCGATACCGGACTTCCATTGCTCGGGAGAGAGGTCGCTCAAGCGCGCGGCTTGCTGGTCCTGGGCAGTAGCGCTTGGTTGCTGAGCGAAAGGCTGTGGCCGGGGCGGCTTTAAGGGTTCTATGCGTGTCACTGCGCCTATTAAAAGTAAGAGGTGCGAGCCGTCGGGCATGCTGGCTCAAGGAATCGTTCACTGCGGGATGGCGTCCGACGATGGCGCCATGTTGAGGATGCGCCCTAACCCAATACCTCCTTTACCACGCGGGCTCCGTTCACGCCGGTCAGCTTCTCTTTCAGACCGTTTTGTTCTAGGAACAGTTCCTCGTGGTCGAGGCCTAACAGGTGCAGAATCGTCGCGTGCCAGTCAGGTACGCTAACGCGGTTCTCGACGGATGCAAGCCCCAGCTCATCGGTAGCGCCATACGTCAGGCCCCCTTTGACTCCTGCGCCGGCCATCCAGGTGCAGAAGGCGTTTTTATTGTGATCCCGGCCGGCAGTGTGCTCGCTCTTGTCGGCGGCCAACTGTGCGATGGGAAGGCGGCCGAATTCTCCGCCCCATACGACCAGTGTGTCGTCCAGCAGGCCGCGCTGCTTGAGATCGCGCAACAGACCTGCGATCGGCAGGTCGGTGCGCTCGCAGGCCCCCTTCAGGCCCGCGGCCAGGCCGGTGTGATTGTCCCAAATCTGCCCATTGATATAGAGCTGCACGAAGCGCACGCCCCGCTCGACCAATCGCCGCGCGATCAGGCAGCGGCGGCCGTAAGAATCGGTCGGCTCTTTGCCGATGCCGTACATTTCGTGCGTTTGCGCCGTTTCGCGTGACAAATCCAGGGCGTCGGTCGCGGCGACTTGCATCCGCGCCGCGAGTTCGTAGCTGGCAATCCGCGCGTCGAGATTCGGCTGGCCGGGCCGGCCGCGTTTGTGAATCGCGTCTAACCGCGCGAGCAGATCCTGCTCCATCGCACGCAGCGCGGGGGGGCGATCGACGTCGGGCCGCAGATTGAGAACCGGAGATCCCGTCGAGCGAAATCGTGTCCCTTGGAACACGGGTGGCAGAAAGCCCGCTTGCCAGTTGTCGACCCCATTGATGGGCAGCCCCAACGGATCGTCGAGGACAACATACGCGGGCAGATTCTGATTCTCGCTTCCTAATCCATAAACGACCCATGACCCCAGCGTTGGCCGCCCGGGTCCCATCTTGCCGGTCTGAACCAGATAAATCGCGGGTTCATGCGTGAGATTGGTCGTGTACATCGAACGAATCAGTGCCAGGTCGTCGACCTGTCGAGCCAGGTGAGGCAATGCGTCCGACACCCACATGCCGCATTGGCCATGCTGCGCGAATTTGAACGGACTGCGCATGATGGCCCCGGCGCTTTGCGGGTTTTCGACCTCGCCGGCAATCTTGCTGAAATAGGCCTCGCCGTGATGCTGGTCGAGCGCCGGCTTGGGGTCGAACAAATCCATCTGGCTCGGCCCGCCATTCATGAACAGATGGATCACGGTCCGGGCGCGCGGCGCGATATGAGGCGGCCGCGGGGCCATATCGATGGGAGGGTGCACCGGCGATTCGGCGGCGAGCAGGCGGCGACTGCCGGCAAAATCCTGGCTCAATAAATATGCCAGCGCGGCCCCATGGATGCCGCCCGAGACGCGGTGTAAGAATCCGCGACGCGACAACGCCGCCGCGGAGGGTGGCGCCAGTTGCGTCGCTCTCTGTCTGCTGGAGTTCTTGTCGATCATGGCACCGTCCGTCAATCCACAAACAAAAATGCCGCCGAGTTCATGATCGTGTGGCACAGGGTAGTAAGTGCCTCTTGGTCTGCCGTCGGGTGATCGGGAGTGCTCGACGTGGCGGCTGCCGCACTTTTCGCGCATTCCTCACTCAAACGACGTAGGGCATCTTGGGCCACGGCCAGCTCTTCGCTCGTCGCGTGGCGCGACTGCGCGATCATATAAATATGGTCGATCTGCTTGGCCACCTCCGGGCCGGCTTCGCGCGCCACCCGGGCTGCAAATTGCTCCGCAAGCTGGCCGACCATACCGTTGTTCATCAAGTGCAGTGCTTGCGGGGCAACGGTCGAGTCGCGACGCTCGACGCAATTAGGGTTCATCTGCGGGAAATCGAAATTTTCCAGATGCGTGGGCATCTGCTTTCGCATTTGCTTGACATAGATTAAACGACGCCAGCCGCGCTCGCTGCCGACCGGGGTCATCAGACCATCGGCGCGAACCTGCACGGCATCGCCTGGCCCGAACGGTGTTTCATCTAGCCGTCCGGCTGCAACTAACAGCGCATCGTACAGCTGCTCGGCGTCGAGACGCGCCAGCGGCATTCGCGAAACCAGCGTATTATCCGGGTCGAGACGCTGGTGGGGCGGTGTCACGGCCGAGCTTTGCCGATACGTGGCGCTCGTGACCATCAGGCGGTGCATTGTTTTCTGGCTCCAACCGCGCTCGACAAATTGCGTGGCCAGCCAGTCAAGCAGCTCGGGATGAGACGGAGGCGCACCCGCCTTGCCGAAATTCCCCAGCGTCTTCACGATGCCGGTGCCGAAATGATGCTTCCACAGCCTGTTGACCATGACGCGCGCCGTGAGCGGATGATCGGGGCGAACCAACCATTTGGCGAAGGCCAGTCGTCGCCCGGTTGCATTTATGCCAGGCCAGGGTGGTTGCACGTCGAACGGCGTACGGCCATCGGTCAAAACCGCGGGCACGCCCGGCCCGACCAAACGCCCGGGAGTCAACGGATCGCCACGACGATAGATATATGTCGGCGACGGCTCGCCACGATCCCACAGTGCGTGGATTCTCGGCTCGGGTAACCTCTCGGACTGAAGCGACTTCACCTGGCGATCGGTTTCTTCCGCCAGCGTCTTGAATGCCGGATCAAGTGCGCGCAAGGCATTGTCGTCGATCCGCAATTGCGCCTCGAACTTCTCAGCCAGGTATTTTTGTATCGAGTCGCGTTGCTCGGGCACGGTAGCCAACATCGTGCGCAAATCGTCGCGCAGAGTTTCTGGCAGTTGCGCTAGACGCTCTTCGAGAACCCTCGCACGCACCGGCGCGGCTTGCCGCTCGAGAGTCGCTTGCAAGGCGCTGACACCTTGCTCGATCCGTGCGTTATTTGCTTCCCACGCGCGGCGCTCGACGGTAGTTACATAAGAAAGGTGTCGCCCGGAGAGCAAGTCCTGGCTCAAGGGACCAAGGCCGGGACGCACATCGGGTTTGAGCCAGTCGTTCTCGTCAAAGGCGCCCTTGAAGATCGCTGCCATCCGGTAATAGTCGCGATGCGGAATCGGATCGAACTTATGCGAGTGACAACGGGCACATTTGAGCGTTAATCCCAGGACAGCCGAGCCTAGCACGTCGATCTCGTCCGAGATCACTTCTAGCCGATCGTCGAGATAGCCGGTGATGTTGGCCCAGGTTGCATCTGGAGCCATCCGCAGAAAGCCGGTCGCTACCAGGTTGTCGTAGATCTCGGGCGTGATTTCCGGCGCGTGCTGGTAATCGGCCAATTCATCGCCGGCCAACTGTTCCAACAGAAACCGATCGTAGGGCTTGTCGGCGTTGAGCGAACGAATGACGTAGTCGCGGTAGCGCCAAGCATCCGAGCGGGGTAGGTCCTGTTCGCGTTTACCTTCCGAGTCGGAGTATCCGGCCACGTCCAGCCAGATGCGGCCCCAACGCTCTCCGTAGCGCGGCGAACTAAGTAGCCGATCGACCATCTTTTCATACGCGTCAGGCGCGGTATCCGCCAGAAATGCCTCGACGTCGACCGGAGCCGGTGGCAGGCCGGTCAGATCGAGCGTGACACGCCGCAACAATGTCGCGCGGTCGACCTCGGGCGCCAAGGCAATTCCTTGGCTTGCGAGCTTGTCGAGAATGAACGCGTCGATCGGGTTCCGCACGCCTGCCGCGGCATCCACTGATGGAACCGAAACGGGCCGCGGCGGCTGAAACGCCCAGAAAGCACGATCTTGGTCCGTGACAGCCAGATCTCCTGCCGTCGTGGCGACATCTGGTTCGATGGTCGCTTCGATAGCCCCCTCGCGAACCCAACGAGCGACAACATCGCATTCGCTGGCCTCGATCGGTTTGATGCTGACTTCGACTAATCTGTCGCGCGGTGGCATCTCGTTGGCCCGCACCCGCTTGATGAGCAGGCTTCCTTCCGGATCGCCTGGAATGATCGCGGGCCCCGATTTTCCGCCGCGCAGCATGCTTGCCTTGCTGCGCAAATCAAGGCCGGCCTCGTGCCGGCGTGCCCCGTGGCAAACGGTACATCTCCGCAGCATGATCGGCAGCACATCGTGCTGCGTGAGAGCAGTTTCTGCGGCATCACTTGGCGCACCTTCGCGCGGAGTGGTGTGAGCGCCGCCGTCGATCCAGCGATGCAAGGCTTCCAACTCTTGGTCGGTGAGAGGGTCTTTGTCCTCGGGGGGCATCGAGCGTTCGTGCACTTTTTCGTAAAGCAGGCTTTCGTCTGCCTTGCCTGGCACGACGACGGCGCCCGACTCGCCGCCGCGCCGTACTCCACCCGGCGACGTCAGATCGAGCTCGGCCTTGGGGGCCTCACCACCGTGGCAGCGGGCGCATTTGGCCTGCAGCATGGCGAAGACTGTTTGCTCGTCCGCCGACCTGTTCGTGGCCGCGGCCTGCTCGGCCGCTCTCAGCGTGTCAGCAGATGCCAGCAGCAGTCCAATCAGCAAGGCCCAGCAGAGCGAGAATACGCCCTGCCGCGCGAGTGAAATTCCTAGCGCGCAGCGGGACGCCGGCTTGGGACGCGTCGGCTCGTTGCGGCATTCTTCCGAAATGTGCATCAATTCCATCTACCGGTATCGCCCGCCAGAAACGTGGCCCGCCCGACCGAGGCCTACGACGCTATTAGGAGCCGAAAAACGGAACTCGATCCCAACGCTGTCGTGGTCTCGATTGTATCATCGCGCTGCTGGCCGCGACATTTCTACCGCCAGGTGCCGGGCAACCGCTTGTTCTGGCCCGCAGATGGAAGCTGGGGCTTGTCAGCCGATTTTGAGTTGGGTTTAATCGGAGTCCTTCTGGTCGGATGAGTTACGTCGAAGCGCCGCACGACAGTCAGGGCGGACGATTACTCGTCGGCTAAGATAAAATGTCGAGCCGTCGACGACTTTCTGCCGGCGTGGTAGAAAGTCAGAGACGCAAGCCATTGGCGGCAGTCGTTAGTAGGCAAGCGTTCGCGGGCGTTTAGCTCAGTTGGTTAGAGCGCTATCCTCACACGGTAGAAGTCACAGGTTCGAGTCCTGTAACGCCCATTCGTTGTAAGCCCCGCCGAAACGAGCATTTCTGTTACCTGCCGATGGTCGGCAGTGCGGCACGCAAGACGACGGAAAGTCTGTAGTCCTACAGACCATTTCCTCGGGAGGTTGCATGTCCGCACTGAAGATCCCTGCGTATCGGCGTCACAAGGCGGTTGGCCAGGCCTACGTCAACATCAACGGCCGCCAAGTCTATCTGGGCAAGTACGATTCGCCAGAGTCTCATGAACGGTACCGGCGGATCGTCGCAGAATTCTGTGCGCGACCAGCGGTCGTCGCGGCACAGTCGGTCTCGATCGATGGGTTAACCGTCGTCGAGCTCGCCGCCCTGTATTGGAAATACGCGCTGTGCTACTACACCAAAGACGGTAAGCCGTCCGGAAAACTGCCGCATGTTCGCGTTATGGTCCGCGCGCTGCGGGATCTGTACGGCGAAACTCCCGCTGCCGAATTCGGCCCGCTCAAATTGAAGGCCATGCGCCAGCACTTCATCGCAAAGGGGCTGTCACGTAATTACATCAATGACACGATCGGTGGCATCCGCCGTATATTTCGATGGGCTACAGCCGAAGAACTACTGCCGCCATCTGTGTATCAAGCTCTTGCTACCCTTCCTGGCCTAAAACGAGGGCGCACCGACGCAAGGGAAACCGATCCCGTCGAGGCAGTTGCAGACAGTCTCGTAGAAAGTACATTGCCTTTCCTGCGGCAAGTTGTTGCTGATCTAGTTCGCTTCCAGCGGTTGACAGGTTGTCGTCCTGGCGAAGCGTGCATCGTTCGGCCGGGCGACATGGATGGTACAGGCGCCATCTGGCTATACACGCCACGCCGTTTCAAAACTCAACATCACGGACGCTCCCGGGTAATTTTCGTAGGCCCGAAAGCGCAGGCAGTCTTGAAGCCCTACCTCAATCGCGGGCCGGCGGAGTACTGCTTTTCGTCGAGCAAGGCGTCACGACACTACTCCAAGGACAGCTACAACCGCGCGATCAGGAGGGCATGCGATAAGGCGAAGTTGACTATCTGGCATCCGAACCAGCTACGGCATGCGGCCGGTACCGAAGCACGTCGCCAGTTCGGACTTGAGGCGGCGCAGGTGGTTCTCGGACATAGCCAGGCGAACGTCACGCAGATTTATGCTGAACGTGACTTGTCACTGGCCGTTAAAGTGATGACGGCCATTGGGTGAGCATACGTGATATTGACTATTGCACGCTGACTTGGAAGAATCTCAACGACGCCCCTGCCTCGTGGGCGGCACCTAATGTCGGCTAAATCATGCGTGACGTAAGATCGCATGACGTAAGTCCCTCATAGAAAGGGATAACATGGTGCTTGGTGCGGCCGCTTTATTGCAGTGTTTCAGTGGCCGGTCAGTTTGGAGCAAACGCTGGGTTCCTTGCCGGAAGGCGAAAAGGAAACATAAGACGAAAGTCCTGCTGCAAACAGTAGCTGGTTTCCCCTAAAACGCCGTTTGGACAAACCCACCGCATACCACCGGGTGGCCATGCCGAGCAGGACGAAGTAGCTCGATCCGCATTGTGCGGTGAGGGCTGAGGACTTCGTTCCTGCGCGCTTTGCCGGCCTGCCGTGCCCGCCAAAAACGCCCGCTAGGAACGTGTTTCCCAGTGGGCTTCTTTATGCGCGGCGAAAGGTGGTTCCATGCTCAATGAGACACTGCTCACGATGCAACAAGCATCGAAGCAACTGCCCGGCCGTCCATCAATAGCTGCCCTGTATCGGTGGCACCTGCGCGGTGTCCGCGGCGTTCGGCTTGAAACGATCCTAATCGGCGGAAGGCGGAAGACTTCTATCGAAGCCTTCGGCAGATTTGTCGAGCGCACAAGCGCCGCCGCTACGCCTGATCGATACCAGGATCTCGCGCAAACTCACAGGCAACGGACGGCTCGTGTGGTGGCCGCGCGCCGAGTGTTGGCGAATATCTAGCGCAAAAAATAAGCCCGCCGGTTCGTGAAAACCGCGGGCTTCGTGTTCTTCATCCCCGCCGGACTAGAGCAAAGGATTGCTTGAACGTGGTTAATGCTACCAAATCACATACTGATTGGAAAGATTTACATCGAAAGATTCTCTCGGCGATCGATATTCGAACCGAATGCGAAAAACTCGGCGTGAAATTCACGGGATCGCAGCCAAATGATGGCGGTTGGCTGGCATGCCATGCTATCGGACGTGAAGACGAGAGCGCCTCGGCAGCAGTCTGCATCACTTGCAATGGACAGAAACCCGGCTGCTACACCGATCTTGGTGGAGGCGATGGCAAAGCAACCTCCTTTTGGGACTTGGCCGCAAGGCTGAATCCATCGCTCGGCGATTGGAAAGATGTACGCTCCCATTACGCCGAACGATGTGGCATCGATCTTCCGGGACGACGCAACATAGGGATGCAGAGATCGTCCAGACAATTAGCGGAACATTTGATCGAGTGGAAACCAAGCGTCACCCTCAACAATATTCTTCCCACTTGGGCTCGAGCGAAGAACATCGATCCTTGTGCCGCGATTCGCGCGGGGGCCGCCGCGTGCCGCGGTTGTGACAGTTTATGCGTCGGATTCAAAGGATTTAGGCCGGATGACTGGTCAAAGCCGACCGCGATCGTTCTATATAGATATGACGGCAAAGAGTTTGCCGCGCACAACGATCTGGCAGCTCGAAAAACGCATACTGTTGCTGGCTCAGTTGTAAGCCTGATCATTGTCGGTACGGCCGCAGAACTTGCCTGTTCAACGCACGTCTGGAAGTGCGAGGGTTTACCAGACGCCTTGGCGCTCGCCCCGCATCTACCCGCCGGTCATATCGCAGTCACCACGACTCACGGCGCAAAAAAGTTTGATCCTGCGCTAAATGATGCCTTCCGTGATAAATTTGTGGCAATATTCGGCGACGCCGACGTGCCGGGACAAGAAGGGGTCGTGATCGCGGCATCGCAACTTGTTACTGCGGCAAAAGAGGTGCGCTGCCCAGTACTGCCATACGAAATCCAGGCCAAGCACGGCAAAGATCTTCGCGACTGGTTCAGCGAGGGACGGACCATAGCCGAATTACTGACAATCATTAAGGCGACCCTCCCTTTTGCTCAGCGCGAAATCCTCGCACCGTCATTGGATGAGGTTGACCAAACCAAGGCAAGGGAAAAGGCAATTGCTCAAGTTCGTACATTCTCCAATGCCGTCGCGGTCGGATCTGGTGAAGATGAGATCGTGCTGCCTCTCACCGTACAGGAGCTACTTGCCGCTCTGTTCAACCTGACGGACAACTGGCCGAGACGTCTGGGCGATGCCTTGTTTGTACCGAAGGAAAACGGCATAAGTTGGCTTATGACCCCGCCGGCGCTCTTCGGCTGGGTTGCCGAAAAGACGAAGTCGCCAGTGTTCTGGGAGCGGCGAAAGGGATGCGTCACCAAGGAAGAGCTTTTCGCGACACTACAGCGAGTAGCAACGAACTACACCGCAATTGAACACTCCCCGCACGTACCGCCAATCGAAGGGCATTATTACGCGTGCGCACATCCTACACCTGGCGACGGAACTGCCCTGGGAGGCCTTCTCGATCGATTCTGCCCAGCGGACGACATTGATGCCGATCTTATTAAGGCGATGTTCGCAACAGCAGTCTGGGGAGGTCCCTCCGGCTCCCGGCCGGCGTTCGTGATCACGGCCGACAAGGGACGCGGCATCGGCAAGACGAAGCTAGCCGAGATGCTTGGGAGCCTGGTTGGCGGCCTCATAGATTTTAGCACCCAAGACAAAATCGATGCCATCAAAACACGCCTCCTCTCGGATGAAGGGCTGTCGAAGCGAATTGCCACATTGGATAACGTGAAGTCGTTCAAGTTTTCCTGGGCTGAACTCGAGGCGATTATCACGGCGCCGGCGATCAGTGGCCACCGAATGTACGTGGGCGAAGGATCCCGACCGAACACGTTAATGTGGATTATCACGCTCAATGGCGCCAGCCTGTCTGCCGACATGGCGCAAAGGTCGGTGATCATCAAGTTGAAGACCCCGAACCGATCGGGCACGTGGGAAGAGGAAACAGTCGGTTACATCCGGGTAAATCGCCTAGCGATCATTGCTGACCTGGTCGGATTTTTCGACGAGCCGCGATCACAGTTGGCTAAGTTTTCGCGATGGTCCGCGTGGGAGCGGGAAGTACTCTCTCGTCTTCCCGAACCGGCGGATGCTCAGCAGAGAATTCTAGAGCGCCAAGCGGAGGCCGACGTCGAGGCGGAGGAGTCGACTTTCGTCGAGGACTATTTCGGTGACCGGCTGGCGGAATTGTCGTACGACATTGATAAGGAGCGAATCCACATTCCTTCGCACATTGTTTGCAGGTGGTACAACCGGGCGGCGAATGAGAATCGTTCAGCGACAGCCATCAGCCGGTTTCTAAATCAAATGTGTAAGGAGGGGAAGTTGAAGAGTATTTCACCGAATCCATGCAAAACCGTAAGTCGCGGATTCCTGTGGACAGGATGGCAGTATGAGGAGGGAACGACGGTTAGAAACGATTTGCAGAGCAGGCATGAGGCATTCGAGCGGGATAAGCGACGATGAGCACCTAATTCAAAATACCAAGGTTCGCAATGCGACTTCCGATTTCGATCGCGGGTAGTGCGTCAGTCTGAAATCTCCTTTCGGATGGCCGTCAGTCGTTAGCTGGCAACACCCGTCGATCCGGCCGGCAACGTCTTTGGAGAAGGCCACAGCGGCCTCGGTGCCACGTGCCCCGACGTGGTGGCTGATGACGAGCTTGGTGTCGGCATCCATCGCTACCCACGTCCAAACGCTGCCGTGACCTACTGCACCGCCTTGCTTGGCCTTATCCTTGCAGCAGCAAAAACCCCAGATTTCATCCATCTGGATTGGCTTAGGTGTTACGCCTCGCACGAATACGTCGTGATAGTCCGCACAGAAGGTGCCGGCATCGGCCAACAGGCGGAGGACAGTCACCTTGCAAACCCCAGTCATACGGACCGCGGCGTTGATGCTGTTGCCTTCGACCAGGCGGGACAGCGGCTCGTTTTTCGGCTGATAGTTTTCGCATTTCAATTTCCTTGCGTGACAGTTATTGTAATGACAGTAACATTACAGTCAAGGATTGACGGTGAAGTTTTTTATCAGTACACTTATGGCATGCCACGACCAAAGAAACCAAAGGGCCAAGCTAGGGAGAAATTGATGCAGGTCCGCGTGCAGCCCAAGGAATACGACTCCTTCAAGGAAGCCGCCGATTCATCGGGACTTGACCTATCAGCGTGGGTGCGCCAGCAGCTGCTCTTGGCAGCACGCAGGGACATTCGCAAATACGGCTAGGACGCGCCATGCGATCAATCGGGTTCCGGGCAGAGAAGGACACCGTGCATTGGGCGGTGGTCGAGGGCACAGTAGACTTGCCTAAGTTGGTCGCCGAAGGGAAATTCTCGGCCCCTAAGACGGATTCCGAACCGGAGGCGCTTCATTGGTATCGCAATAAAGTGCGCCAGATGATCGAGCAACATCAGGCGCATGTGGCTGCGGTCCGATATGGGGAGACATTTCTGCAACGTGGCGCTAAAGGAAAGTCCCTCGGGAGTATGTTTGCCCGTGCGAGGATCGAGGGCGTGATCCTAGAAGCAGCATGCTCATCCAATCTAAAGGTCTTCACTGGCCAGCTCGCGCAGATATCGTCACGTCTAGACTCCCCGCGGGCTAAAGCATATCTGGAGAGCGGCGACCTTCGAGGGCTAGACTTGGCGGGCAAACCAGCTAATCGTCGAGAAGCGATCCTTGTCGCCGTAGCTGCACTTGGGGAGCCGCAATGCTAATTAAGGGGGAAATAACTTACACCCGAAAACATGAGATCGGGACTGGCCAGGGCATGCATTCTCATGTTTATCTCGCCGACGATCCGCAATTGGGGGGCGAAATAGCGGTGAAAGAAATCGACAAAGTCAATTTTGGAACAAGCGTCTCCGACTATTTCAATGAAGCCCAAGTGATGTTCCAAGTTGACCATCAAAATGTCGTGCCGATTTTGTGCGCATTCCAAACCGCTGATAAAATCTGTTTGGCAATGAGGTTTTTTAAGAACGGATCGCTGCGCAATAGAACCGTTAATGGCCCGCTAGCTCTTAAAGAAGTAACGAAGCTGGGCCAGGGTGTTCTAAGCGGTTTAATAAGTATTCATCTCAAGAACCTCATTCATTTTGACATCAAACCATCGAACATATTTTATTCGGATTCAGGCGTGCCGATGGTGGCTGATTTTGGGCAATCACGCGTGGCAGGGCCAATGGGCATCGCGTCTCGACCGGGGATGTACCTCGACGGGATTCCACCTGAATGCTATAGCGGAGTCGGTTCATTCCAGTCGGATGTTTATCAAACTGCATTGACGCTGTATCGCGCCGCAAACGGTGACGCATTCTTTGATTCTCAGCGATCTACCGATCCGCTCGAAGTGGAAACTCGCACTCTGGCGGGCGAGTTTCCGAGACGTGACAAGTTTTTGCCGCACGTCCCTAAACTGCTGCGGACCGTCATTCGCAAGGCATTAAGCCTTGATCCGGCAGATCGTTACCAAACGGCAAGCGACTTTGCTGATGCGCTCGGTAAAGTCGACATTAAAACCGACTGGCAAACGACGGCCCATCCAGGCGGCAATTTGCTATGGACGGGAAAGAAGATCGGAAAGCCGCGACTTGAGATCGAACTAATCCGAAGCGGCAATAAGTGCGATGTGCAGTTCCACAAGTGCGGCAAAAAAAAGCTGCAAATGCAGCGTAACACACTATGGAAAACAGGGCTGACAGAGAGGCAAGCCTTTCATCACCTCAAGTCATACTTTGATTCAGCAGCATAGGCTCTAGATATCGCCCAACGACCCTATTCTTAATCGGACCAAGCAAAGTTGCGGCTTTCTTCAATCGTTCGTTGAGGCAGCTGGAGCAGTACGGATTCTCCAAGTACGAGATCGACGTAACCGAGTCGGTCATATCGCTCCCACAGTAACGACAGCGATTTACGATCTGAAGAATTTGCATGGCGACCCCTACCTCCGACTTTAGCAGACATATGTACACTTACAAGCGCAGGCGTTTGAAATTGTAATCGAATTTAAGACGTGGCGCAATAGCGCAAAATACGTGCCACAAAGGATTTCCGTCGAGGAGTGCTAGCATAATCGCTACAACCTTAATGGTCGCAAGATTGCTAGCCAGGACAGGGGGACACTCAGCTAAGTCCGGCCCTTCCCGATTCGCATCCCGCCTCAAACGCTGCCCGCAGCAGCGTCATGCCCCGCTAGTCCATCTTCTGGACCCCGGCGGACCATTGCGCCCAAGCGGCTTCTAGGTCGGCTGGCAGCTTGGAATCGTCCCGGGTCGACTCCGCTACGATGCGGTGAGCGTTGACGTTGGGGTCCGGGTTGTGGGCGTGGTCGAGCGTCATGGGGACTTGACCTTGCTGAGAAAACCACCGATGCGACAGATTTCTGGCCAAAGGACGGCGGCTATTCCAACCAGGAAGAACGAATATACCAATACCACCATTGGGACAAATAGCCACGGGCACGATGATACGGCAATCGCGGCCAGGTCCGCTAACGTCCATCCGGCAGCGCCGTAGACGATTCCTCGTAGCCAATACCGGCGGTTGTGCTGGTGGTCGCGGGTCATTGGTTCCTCAGCCGGAGCAGCGATGCCGTCGATTGTGCGATCACCACAAGTCCGCCAAACAGCAGCAGGACACGGTCCCACGTGAAGCTCTCGGTCAGCAGGACCAATATCGAAAATGGCACCATGAGTAGCCCGCATGCCAATGTCAGGCGATTGATAAATCGTTCGGAGGGCGGTTCAAGCTTCATGCCCCGATTCTACCAACCGGCCCGTACCATTCCCCGGAAATCTCAGAATCAAAGTAAACCACTGATATGGTTGGACCAGTCAAGTTGGTATTCAGTTTGGTTAGGTCATGGTGTTTTTGTGCAGAAGGTCGGCCAGAGTCGGTGACGACGATAGATCACTCTGATATACGCGGGTTGGTTACCGCATGACCTGATTACG